>JAYUAJ010000289.1:0-4186 GCA_043741375.1 Hyphomicrobiaceae bacterium
CCGCGCGATCCGGCCGGATGGCTGATCATGGTCGGGCGCAACTACGCCATCGATACGGTGCGTCGTCAGAAAAAGCAGGAACCGCTGCCGCCCGACGACGTGCTGTCCGATCTGGACGATGCGGAATCCGCGCTGGCGGACCGGCTCGACGATGCGCATTACCGCGACGATATCCTGCGTCTGCTGTTCATCTGCTGCCATCCCGATCTGCCAGCGGCACAGCAGATCCCGCTGGCGCTGCGCATCATTTCCGGCCTGACGCTGGCGGAAATCGCGCGCGCCTTCCTCAGCAGCGAGAGCGCCATGGAGCAGCGCCTCACGCGCGCCAAGCGCAAGGTCGCGGACGCCGAGGTGCCCTACGAGACACCGAGCGCGCCCGAACGTGTCGAACGGCTGGGTGCCGTCGCCGCTGTTGTCTATCTCCTGTTCAACGAGGGTTACGCGGCCAGCGGCGGCACGGCCCATGTGCGCGTTCCGCTGTGCGACGAAGCCATCCGGCTCGCCCGGCTGCTGCTGAAACTGTTCCCGGCCGAGCCCGAAATCCTGGGCCTGACCGCCTTGCTGTTGTTGCAGCATGCGCGCACGCCTGCGCGCCTCGATGCAGCCGGGACAATCATCCTGCTCGATGAGCAGGACCGCGGGCTGTGGAACCTCGAGATGATCGGCGAGGGTCTTGCCCTGCTTGACAAAGCCATGCGCCACAACCGGCCCGGCCCCTACCAGCTGCAAGCCGCGATTGCGGCGCTGCACGCGCGCGCAAAACGGGCCGAGGACACCGACTGGTCCGGCATCGACGGACTTTATGCGGTCCTGGAACGAATGCAGCCCTCGCCCGTTATTACACTCAATCGCGCGGTCGCCATTTCCAAACTGCGTGGGCCCGCCGAGGCGCTGGCCATGATTGAACCCCTGGCCTCAAAACTGGGAGGTTACTTCTACTTTTTCGGCGTCAAAGGCGCGCTGCTGGAGCAGCTTGGCCGGGCGCCGGAAGCCCGCGAGGCCTTCGAGCGTGCGATCGCGCTCGCCCACACCCCCGCCGAAGCCGCGCATATCCGCCAGCATCTCGACCGGCTCGGCGAAGATACCAAGCCCCACCGGCAGACGACGTAAAAAAGTTTCAGGGTGCTGTCGGCGGCGCCCAAAGCCGTTCGTCCTTGAGGCAGACGTCAAACACAAACGTCAAACCACGGGAGTTGAACATGCGCAAGATAATCGGTTCAGCATTCGTCTCACTCGACGGTGTGATGCAGGCGCCCGGTGGGCCGACTGAGGATCCGACTGGCGGATTTGAGCATGGCGGCTGGCTATTCAACTCTTTCGATGAAGCCGCCGGGAAGGCGATCGGCGACCTCTTCAATCGTCCGTTTGACCTGTTGCTGGGGCGGCGGACCTACGACATCTTTGCCGCCTACTGGCCCTATGTCGCGGGCGAGCAGAAGCCGATGGGCGAGATGTTCGACCGGGCCGGCAAATATGTCGTCACCCACGGCGACCAGAAGCTGGACTGGCAAAACAGCCATCGGGTCTCAAGCATCGAAGCTGTCGCTCAGCTCAAAAACACGGATGGACCCGATCTGATCATCCAAGGCAGCAGTGAACTCTATCCGCAATTAATCGCGGTAGGTCTCCTCGATCGACTGACCCTGATGACCTTTCCGATCGTGCTTGGCAGCGGCAAGCGGCTGTTCGGCGACGGCACGCAAAGCGGCGCGATGCGCATGATCGACCACACGGTGTCACCGCAAGGCACAGTCATTGCCAGCTACGAGTCTGCCGGTCCGGTAAAGGTCGGCAGCTTCGCGAGCCCGGAGCCGAGTAAAGCGGAAATTTCGCGTCAAAAGGCAATCGCGGAAGGGACTTGGTGAGGCTGATACCGGTCGGTACCCAGCTACTAGCAACGGATCACAAATTGGGTTTAGCAAAGGTGAGTCATGCAAATGTCGCTCACACCGCTCTTTGACGCGGCGCCCGAAATTCAGATTCACGCCATTTCTGCGATTTGTGCCTTCTTCGTCGGTGTCTTTCAACTCGCAAGGCCGAAGGGCACGACAGGACACCGGATCGTTGGCTGGACATGGGTCGCATTGATGATCGTGGTGGCGGTGAGTTCGCTTTTTGTTAACACGACCTGCACGTTTGGCCCCTTCAGCGCTATACACCTTTTGACACTTTTGACGGTGGTCAGCCTACCGGTGGCCGTCACGGCCGCCCGCCGCCATAACGTGCGCAGGCACCGGAATGCAATGCTGTTTCTTTTTGTGGGGGCCCTCGTCATCGCCGGAGGATTCACCTTTGTTCCCGGGCGCATAATGCACGACATCGTGTTTGGCACCCACTCAAGTCATGAACGATGCTGGCCAGCCTGAATCGGCCGGCCAAAGCCATGCGCCAACACCGGCCCGCCCTGCGGTCTTGGAACGAATTCAGCTGTTGTGCGTTGCAATTCTCAATCGCGCGGTTGCCGACAGAGGCTATTTTTCCTTCTTCTGCAGGATGCACTGCTGGAGCAGCTTTGCCGGGCGCCGGAAGCACGCGAGGCCACCCCGCTGAAGCTGTCCATATCCATCAGCACCTCGACTGGCTCGGCGCTGATGTGGTGGTTGCCGGGAACGACATTCAAATAATTTGCAGCACGGTGTCGGTGGCGCGAAACTCGGTTCGTCCTTGAGGCATGAGGCCAGAGAGACTCAATAGCGCGACCCGCAACAAAGTTCACAACGTAGAAAGCAAAGGAGCGCGGCTATGACGACAGCCACAGCAAAAGTTAAATCGGCCGCCAAATCTGCGGCCATGCCGAAGGCGAAGGTCAAGGCGATCCCTGATGGGATGCATACGGTCACGCCGTATCTGACCTGCGATAATGCCGCGGCGGCCATCGATTTCTACAAGGAAGCGTTCGGCGGCAAGGAGACCGGCCGCTTTGCCGGCCCGGACGGCAAGATCATGAACGCCAATGTGCAGATTTTCGGCTCCGCCATCATGGTGATGGACTCGATGCCGGAGATGGGCGCGCTATCGCCCAAGGGCCTCAAGGGCTCGCCGGTGACGATCCACCTCTATGTCGAGGATGTCGATGCGGTGGTGGCGCGCGCGGTCAAAGCCGGGGCCACGTTGAAATGGCCAGTCGCCGACCAGTTCTGGGGCGATCGCTACGCCCAGATCGTGGACCCCTTCGGCCACCACTGGTCCGTGGCAACCCATATCAGCGACCCGACCCCGGCCGAGATGCAACAGGGCATGCAACAGATGATGAGCGCGAAAGGCCATTGAGCTGGAAGGCTCCAGCCGCACGGCATTGCCTGCTGGCGGCTGGCATCTGTTTGGTTATTGACCGGACTCAACAGTCGACGGTTTTGAAATGGAAAGGTTCAGCCATGTCGCACATGTCCACGATACCCGACACGACATCGACGTCTCACCACAGCGCCGCAACCTTTGTTCTTGGTCCACCACAGCTGCCGCAGTTCTGATCTTCGCATTGCATGTCCTGGAGCCTGAATACGCGCCATTGGGGCGTATGCTCAGCGAATACGCCAACGGAGCCTATGGCTGGGTGATGAAACTTGTCTTTTGGCTGCTGGCCTTGAGCAACTTTGCGCTGGCCGTCTCCGTCTGGTCCCGCGCCAATTCCGTCCTCAGCAAACTCGGCGTGGCCTTTCTCGTCCTTGCAGGTTGTGCCCTGATCGGCGCCGGCCTCTTCGACATGGATCCGATCACGGCCAAGCCCGAAGACATGACCGCGCACGGCTTCTGGCACGGCATCGTCGCGATGGTCGGCATACCCAGTCAGGCGCTGGCGGCGATGCTGCTCGCCTTTGGCATGACGCAAGCTGGACAGGCCTTCGACTTCGCCAGATCGCCGCTGCGGATTGCGGCCCTGCTGGTGCTCGCGGCGACGGCAGTGATGTTCGTCTATGTCCCCATGACGATGACTGAGCATGGCATCGGCCCATTGGCTGGTCTCTTCAACCGGGTCATCGTCGCAACGTGGATCTATTGGTTCATCAGAACCGCATGGGCCGCCCGCCCGTACCGGCCACTAAAGTAGGAACCAATCATGCTTGGCAAGCGCCTCGTTCAACGTCTCTATACAGAACGACGCCTCCATCGTGATCGACACCCGCGTCGCGCCCCGCGCGCCTCCGGCACGACGACAGAACGCGCCGCGAGAACCAGTCAAGCACGA
>JAYUAJ010000290.1:0-1667 GCA_043741375.1 Hyphomicrobiaceae bacterium
ATGGCGGCCAGATGAGCGTCGTCCTTGGGCAGCACCGTCCAGGACTTGATCGCAGCGGTCCATTCAAAGCCGGACTTCTTAAGGACGCTCCGAACTATAACTGAATCGCGATCCGTGGGCGTGCGGCCATGTGACTCAGCGATGGGGGATTCCGGATCGGGGCGAACAGTCGTAACCCCGGTGGCATGATCGACGAGGATGGCATTCGCCAGCGGTGGGACGCAATCGGCTCCGCGCTCGATGAGCGGGGCCAGCGTCTGTTCGCCGCCGCCGAGGTCAGGGCTGCCGGCCATGGCGGCCTCAAGACGGTCGCTGAGATCACGGGGCTCGCCCGTTCGACGATCAACCGCGGCGAGGACGACCTCGACGGCGAGCCGCTGGCCAAGGGTCGCGTCCGGCGCACGGGTGGCGGGCGCAAGCTTGCGGCGGCCAAGGACCCGGGGCTGGTGCCGGCGCTCGCGGCGATCGTCGAGCCGGCGACGCTCGGCGATCCCGAACGGCTGCTGATGTGGGTCTCCAAGAGCATGGACAAGCTGGCGGCAACGCTGACCGCGATGGGCCACCCGGTCAGCGCCGACACGGTGCGCGCCGAGCTGACCAAGCTCGGTTTCTCGCGCCAGCACAACCGCAAGTCCGACGAGGGCTCCAAACATCCCGACCGCAACGCGCAGTTCGAGCATATCAACGCCAAGGTCGTCGCGGCGCGGGCGGCGGGCCAGCCCGTCATCTCGGTCGATACGAAGAAGAAAGAGCTGGTCGGCAACTACAAGAACGGCGGCAGCGACTATCGGCCGAAGGGCAAGCCGCAGCGCGTCAAGGTGCACGACTTCGTCGACAAGGAGCTGGGCAAGGTGGCGCCCTACGGCGTCTACGACGTGGCGACCAACGAGGGCTTCGTCAATGTCGGCATCACCGCCGATACGGCCGAGTTCGCGGTGCAGTCGATCCGCACGTGGCGCGAGCGGATGGGGCAACAGCGCTACCCGGACATGCGCGAGCTGACCATCACGGCCGATGGCGGCGGCTCGAACGGCGCCCGCGTGCGGCTGTGGAAGCTCGAGTTGCAGAAGTTCGCCGGCGAGACGGACCTCACGCTCAACGTCCACCATTACCCACCGGGTACCTCGAAATGGAACAAGATCGAGCATCGCCTGTTCTGCCACATCACCCAGACCTGGCGAGGCAGACCGCTGATGGATCACGTCACCATCATCGAGACGATCGGCGCCACCACGACCAAGACCGGGTTGAAGGTCGAGTGCACGCTCGACACGCGCACCTACGAGAAGGGCATCAAGGTCAGCGACGAGCAGATGGCTGCGCTGGCCATAACCGGCGATGACTTCCACCCGGAATGGAACTACACCATCAAGCCAAGACGCCCCGAAACGTAGCAGTTATTTTTCGGAGTGTCCTTAGTCCGAATTTCAATCGTGCCCTCAGTGAGGCTAGCAATCGTGGTCTGGCTGCTGCCTGTCCGCTTAGCGCCAAGGAACGTGCTGAGAACAGACTCGTCAAAAAGCCAAAGATCGGCTGCATTATCGCGCTCGCGAAGAGTCGCCGCATGAGCTTCCACAATGATGCCGGGGCCGGTGTCGTCGCCTTGGGCAATCCATGGGCAGACGGCGTTGTCTGGGCATGCTGAGCACACATGCTTGCGCGGAGAC
>JAYUAJ010000291.1:0-9701 GCA_043741375.1 Hyphomicrobiaceae bacterium
CCGCGATCAACGATTCAACTCCGCGCAAGGGCATGCCCGAAGTGTATGACAACTGGAAGGACTACCAGTCCGCGATCAGCGCGCTGCGCCGGGCCGGCGTGATCGAGGACGCCACCAAGATCTGGTGGGACGTGCGCCCTTCGGCGAACTACCCGACCCTGGAGATGCGCATCACCGACGTCACGCCGTTGCTGGACGACACCATGGCGCTGACCGCATTGTTCCGCTGCATGTGCCGCAACCTCGTGCGCGGCACAGCCGAGCGGCCGTCCGCCCTGTCGCTGGTGGCCGGATCGGCGCCGCATTTGGCGCTAATCAACGAAAACCGCTGGCGCGCCCAGCGCTACGGCACCGACGACGGCCTGATCGACTTCGCGACCGGACGTATGGCACCGCTGGAGACGATCCTCGATCATGTGCTTGCCGCGGTCCACGATAACGCGTTGCATTTTGATTGCGTCGCCGAAGTCGAGCACACCCGGACGATCCTGCGGCGTGGCACGAGCGCCCATCGCCAGCTGGAACGCTATCTGACCCTGTGCAAACAGGGCCTCACGAAGGTCGAGGCGATGAAGGGTGTGGTGGATATGCTGATTGACGAAACCGTACCGCCCAGTCGCAAGCTCGGCGCGAAAACCGTCAACCGGCTCGTAGGCGAGGCGCCGAGCGCGGCGACACTCTAACACACTGAAATCCCAAGCCGCATCGCGCGGCTTGGGATTCCTACCAGCTCTTGACTGGAGAACGCTACGGATTGCGGTTAGGTTGGGATCAGACCGAAATCCTGGCACTATTGATCCCATGCGCTCTCAGATCCTCATCGGCCATAGTGTCTGCCCGCATGACTGCCCATCGGCGTGCGCGCTGGAGGTGGAGGTGCTCGATGCGCGCCGGATCGGGCGCGTGCGGGGTGCTAAGGCCAACAGCTATACCGATGGCGTGATCTGCGCCAAGGTCGCGCGCTATGCCGAGCGCATACATCATCCGGATCGGCTACTGCATCCCTTGCGGCGCACGGGTCCGAAGGGTTCGGGGCAGTTCGCGCGCATCTCGTGGGATGAGGCGTTGGACCGGACGGCCGACGCCTTCAATGCCGCCGAGCAGGCCTTCGGGGCGGCCAGCATCTGGCCGTACTTCTACGCCGGCACCATGGGCTTGGTGATGCGCGACGGCATCGAGAGGCTGACCCATACTAAAGGGTATTCCCGCTTTCACGGCACCATCTGCACCGGCACGTCCTGGCCGGGGGCGACGGTGGGACCGGGCGCATTGTGGGGGCCGGACCCGCGGGAAATGGCCAAGTCCGATCTCATCGTTCTGTGGGGGACCAATCCAGTCAACACACAAGTCAACGTGATGGCTCACGCCACGCGCGCTCGCAAAGAGCGCAGCGCCAAGATCGCCGCCGTCGACATCTATCGCAACGGCACCATGGAGCAGGCGGATATGGCCGTCTGCCTGAAGCCGGGAACGGACGGCGCGTTGGCCGCCGCCATCATGCACGTGCTGTTCCGCGAAAACCTCGCAGACCGCGCCTATCTCGCCAAATACGCCGACGCACCGGACGAACTCGAAGCGCACCTCGCCACCCGCACCCCAGAATGGGCCAGCGCCATCACCGGCTTGACCGTTGCGGAGATCGAAGCCTTCGCGCGGCTGATCGGCAACCACAAACGCGCCTATTTCCGGCTCGGCTACGGTTTCACCCGCTCGCGCAACGGCGCCTCCAATATGCATGCGGTGAGCTGCATTCCGGTCGTAACCGGCGCCTGGGCCCATGAGGGCGGCGGGGCCATGCACTCGTTGTCAGGGCTCTACAATTGGAACAAGACCCTGATCGAGGGGACGGACCGGCGCGACATGACGGTGCGGGCGATCGACCAATCGCGCATCGGCGCCGCGCTGAACCACGATCCCTATGATCTGGCCGGCGGTCCACCCATCAAAGCCATGCTGATCCAGAGTACCAATCCGATGGAAGTGGCGCCGGATCAGAACAAGGTGCGGGCTGGCTTTGCGCGCGAGGACTTGTTCACCTGCGTGCACGAGCAGTTCATGACATCGACAGCGAAAATGGCCGATATCGTGCTGCCCGCGACCATGTTCCTGGAGCATGACGACCTCTATCAGGGCGGCGGCCATCCGCACATCCTGTTCGGGCCAAAGCTGGTCGAGGCACCGGGCGCGTGCCGCACCAATCACGATGTGGTTTGCGCGCTGGCGGGCCGCGTGGGCGCCGAGCACCGGGGCTTCGGCATGAGCCCGCGCGAGCTGATCGACTGGACGCTGGTCAATTCCGGCCGCCCCGGTCTCGACGAGCTGGAGCGGCGCAAGTGGATCGACATCATGCCGAGCTTCGAGGAGGCGCACTTCCTGAACGGCTTTGCCTGGCCAGATGGCAAGTTCCGCCTGAAAGCGGATTGGACCCAATCTCCGGTGGGCCGCCGCGAGGGTCCGAAAGGCGCGATCGCGCAGCTACCGCAGTTTCCCGACCACTGTGCCGTCACCGAAACCGCCACACTGGCGCACCCGTTTCGTCTCGCAACCTCTCCGGCGCGCGGCTATCTCAATTCGACCTTCAACGAGACGGAGACCTCGCGCGCCAAAGAAGGCGGCCCGCTAGCCTTGATGCATCCGGGGGATCTGGCGGCGCTCGGCCTGGCCGATGGCGCCGCGATACGTGTCGGCAACGCACGCGGCGAGATCGGACTCGTGGCGAAGTCGTTCGGCGGCTTGCAACGGGGTGTCGTCATCATCGAAGGCATCGCGCCCAACGCTCAATTCGCCGGCGGGGCAGGCATCAACACGCTGACGGGCGCCGAACAATCCGCTCCGCATGGCGGTGCGCCGTTTCATGACAACCGGGTGTGGGTGAGGGCTGCTACGGCGTGACCGTGGGGTGTGCTGAGCCTTCGCGAAGCCCACCGATTGTCGCGTGCGAACCGGTGGGCTTCGCGAAGGCTCAGCCACCCTACCTGCGCTTGCGCCCTTCAACGGGTCCAGCGCGTTGCAAATCCGTCCTTGAGGAATTGACTTTCTCCCGCCGCGACTCATGCCATACTCTGACGAATCGGTGGCAATTGGCCCCCCTGGAACGACTTGGCGAACGATGCGTTCCAAGTGTGGCTGGTGGCGTCCCAAAGTTCGTTGAAACACCGCTTGTGAACGCAGAGTTCCGGCTCGGTCCGCTCCCGTATCACCTTTCCAGAGCGTAACGATTTTGTTGTCCGATTTTCAGCTTGGAGATGGTAGTATGTGCATCATGAGAGCTGGAATTCCGGCGAGGGGCCGGTTCCACGCTCGGGTCACTCAGCCGCGTTGATCCCCTGCCGACGTCGCAGCCGGCGGGACAGGGGCTCAGAAGCGGAGCAACAGGCGAGGCAGAGGTCGACATGACATCGGAAAACGAACTCTTCGACGTGTTTGCGAAAAGCTACGACAAGAACAAGCAGCACCAAATGTCGCTGCGCGAGTTCCTCGAAGCCTGCAAGACCGATTCCTCCCTATTCTCCAGCGCCGCCGAGCGCATGATCACTGCCATCGGCGAGCCGCAGCTGATCGATAGCGCGCGCGATCCCCGGCTCGGCCGCATCTTCATGAACCGCACGCTGAAGATTTATCCGGCGTTCAAGGATTTTTACGGCCTGGAAGAAACCATCGAGCGCATCGTGGGCTTCTTCCGCCACGCCGCGCAAGGGTTGGAAGAGCGCAAGCAGATCCTCTATTTGCTCGGGCCCGTCGGCGGCGGCAAGTCGTCGATGGCCGAGCGCCTGAAGGAGCTGATGGAGCAATGCCCCGTCTACGTGCTGAAAGCCGGCGACGAAGTCAGTCCGATTTTCGAGAGCCCGCTCGGGCTGTTCCAGCCTGACAGCATGGGACAGATGCTGGAGGAGCGTTACCACATCCCGCGCCGAAAACTGACCGGCTACATGAGTCCCTGGGCGATCAAGCGTCTGGACGAGTTCGGCGGCGATATCTCCAAATTCAACGTGGTAAAACTGTTCCCGTCCAAGCTGCGCCAGATCTGCGTTTCCAAGACCGAACCGGGTGATGAGAACAATCAGGATATCTCTTCGCTGGTCGGCAAGGTGGACATCCGCAAGCTGGAGTTCCACGGCCAGAACGACGCGGACGCCTATTCTTATTCGGGCGGCCTGAACCGCACGACCCAAGGCCTCCTTGAGTTCGTGGAAATGTTCAAGGCGCCGATCAAGATGCTGCATCCGTTGCTGACGGCGACGCAGGACGGCACCTATGTCGGCACCGAGAATGTCGGCGCCCTGCCCTATCAGGGCATTATCATCGCCCACTCCAACGAGAGCGAATGGCAGAGCTTCCGCGCCAACAAGAACAACGAGGCCTTCCTCGACCGCATCTGCGTCGTGCAGGTGCCTTATTGCCTGCGCGTGACGGAAGAGCGCAAGATCTACGAAAAACTGCTTGCCACGTCAGACGTGTTCAAAGCTCCGTGCGCGCCCGGAACGCTCGACATGTTGGCCCGCTTCTCGGTGCTGACGCGCCTCAAGGAACACGAGAATTCGAGCCTCTATTCCAAGATGCGGGTCTATGACGGCGAGAGCCTGAAGGACTCCGACGTCCACGCCAAATCCATCCACGAATACAAGGACGCGGGCGGCATCAACGAGGGCATGGACGGGTCGTCGACGCGCTTCGCCTACAAGGTGCTGTCGGAAACCTTCAACTACGACACCTACGAAGTGGCCGCCGATCCGGTGCATCTCATGTATGTGCTGGAGCAGGCGATCCGCCGCGAACAGATGGGCCAGGACAACGAGGACCGCTATCTCGAGTTCATCAAGGAAGAATTGGGTCCGCGCTACGCCGAGTTCATCGGCAACGAGGTGCAGAAGGCTTATCTCGAAAGCTACCACGACTTCGGCCAAAACCTGTTCGACCGTTATGTGGCCTACGCGGACGCCTGGATCGAAGACCATGACTTCAAGGATCCCGACACCGGCCAGCTGATGAACCGCGGCTTGCTCGACCAGGAACTTTCCAAGATCGAGAAGCCGGCCGGGATCGCGAACCCGAAGGACTTCCGCTACGAAGTCGTCAAGTTCTCGCTCCGCGCGCGGGCCAAGAACGGCGGCAAGAATCCGAGCTGGACGTCCTACGAGAAAATCCGCGACGTCATCGAGCGACGCATGTTCAGCCAAGTCGAGGACCTGCTTCCGGTGATCTCGTTCGGCGCCAAGAAGGACGGCGAAACCGCCAAAAAACACGACGATTTCGTCAACCGCATGGAAGAGCGCGGCTACACGGCCCGCCAAGTGCGGCGCCTGGTCGAGTGGTACATGCGGGTGAAGAAGTCGAGCTAGTCCCGCGTGTCACAGGCAGCAAAGCGGCTGGACAAGATGAGGGCCAATCCCCAGGGGGGATTGGTCAATCCCGGATGTGCAGGCCGTTTGCGAGGATCACGACGTCGAATTGCGATTCCCGAAGAATGGCTCGCACTACAAGGTTACTCATCCAAGCCAGGAAGAGATCCTGACCATACCAAGTGCACGCCCAATAAAGCCGATTTACATTCGAAAGCTGGTGGCGTTCCTTGACGCGGTAAAGGACCAGAAACAATGACATCTGAGTTGGAATATTCCTTGACGCTTCGGCCTTTGAACGAAACGGACGGCGGCGGTTGGCTCGCGGAAGTGCCCGATCTGCCCGGCTGCATGACGGATGGCGCAAGTCCATTCGAGGCGTTGAGTCGCGTGCAGGATGCCATCGATGCCTGGAAGGATGCGGCAATAGAAATGGGTCGCTCTGTGCCCGCCCCAAAGGTAATGTCGCTGGCAGCCGCGGAATAGCGCAATGAACATCGTCGACCGTCGCAAGAACCCCGCCGCCAAGAGCCTCGGCAATCGCCAGCGCTTTCTGCGCCGCGCCAAGGGCGAGATCCGCGAGGCGGTGCGCGACGCCTTGAAAAAGCGCAAGATCGCCGATGTAGCGGGCGGGGAGCGGGTGTCGATCCGCTCGAAATCGCTCCGTGAGCCGACGTTCCGGCATTCGAACAATTCCGGCTCGCGCGATTTCGTACTGCCGGGCAATCACGATTATTCGGCCGGCGACACCATCCCCAAGCCCAAGGACGGCCAGGGCGGGTCCGGCTCCAAGGGCAGCCCGGATGGCTCCGGAGAAGACGATTTCGTGTTTTCGCTGAGCAAGGACGAATTCCTCGACATCTTCTTCGAAGACCTGAAGCTGCCGAACATGATCAAGGCCAAGCTGAAGGACATGCGCCAGCCCAAGCCGATGCGCGCAGGCTATTCGTCGGACGGGCCGCCGTCGAAAATGAACCGTGTGCGTACCATGCGCAATTCCTTGGCGCGCCGCATCGCGTTGCGCCGCCCCTCGGAAGCCGAGATCAAGGCGCTTGAGGAAGAACTGTTCGCGCTGGAGGCCGCAGGCTCGCCCGACACCGCGATAATGGAGGCGTTGAAAACCCGCATCACGCGGCTGACGCGCCTGCGCAAAACCATCGCCTATATCGACCCGCTCGACATGCAGTACAATCGCTTCGAGCGCGTCCCCAAGCCGACCACCCAGGCCGTCATGTTCTGCCTGATGGACGTGTCAGCCTCAATGACCGAGCAGCTGAAAGACCTCGCCAAGCAGTTCTTCATGTTGCTGCACGTGTTCCTGACGCGCCACTACCGCGAAGTCGACGTCGTCTTCATCCGCCATACGACGGAGGCGGACGAAGTGGACGAGGAGACTTTTTTCCGCGGTACGGAGACGGGTGGAACTGTAGTGTCGTCGGCGTTCGAGAAAATGATGGAGATCGTCAAGGACCGCTACCCTGTCGCCGACTGGAACATCTACACGGCGCAAGCGTCCGACGGGCACAACTTCGACGACGACATGGACAAGTGCCTGGAGTTTTTGGAAAACGACATCCTGCCGATCTGCCAATACATGGCCTACATCGAGGTCGTCCCCGAACACAGCCGCGGCAACTACGACAGCGTGGTCTGGAACGGCTACGAGGACCTGGTCGAGGGCAACGAGAATTTCGCCATGAAGCGCGTCTCCTCGCCGGCGGAAATCTATCCCGTGTTCCGGGAGCTGTTCGATGGCTCGGCGGAGGCAGCGGCGTGATTAAAAGATGGGCACTAGGGACTGGGGACTAGGGGAGCACTAGTCTTAGAGAACACTTAGTCCCTAATCCCTTAGTCCCTAGTCCCCACTTCGCTACAGGCGGATCTTGCGGAAATCATCAATGACCACCCCCAGCCTCCCCAAACGCACCAGCGCCAAGCCCCCGCTCTACGACGGCGCGGAGTGGACCTACGACCTCCTCCGCAAGAGCTTCGACGCCATCGAAGAGGTCGCAATCGGCGAGATGGGCCTGAACGTCTATCCGAACCAGATCGAGGTCATCACCGCCGAGCAGATGCTGGACGCATACGCCTCGATTGGCATGCCGCAAATGTACCGGCACTGGTCGTTCGGCAAGCATTTCGCGCGCGAGCAGGCCATGTACAAGCGCGGCGCGCGCGCGCTGGCCTATGAAATCGTGATCAATTCCGATCCCTGCATCAGCTACATCATGGAAGAGAATTCCATGACCATGCAGGTGCTGGTGCTGGCCCACGCCGCCTTCGGCCACAACCACTTTTTCAAGAACAACTACCTCTTCAAGCAATGGACCGACGCCGGCGCCATTCTGGACTATCTGTCGTTCGCCAAGTCGTTCGTGGCCGAATGCGAGGAGCATCACGGAGTCGAAGCCGTGGAGGCCGTGCTGGACTCAGCACACGCCCTGATGCAGCAAGGCGTCAGCCGCCATCCCGGCAAGCAAGTGCGCCGCACCTTTGCGCAGGAGCGCGAGCGCCTCGCCGCGCGCCAGGCCTACGAGCAATCGACGTACAATGATCTCTTCCGCAAAACCGTCCCGAAGCAAGCGGAGGATCAGTCGCCCAAGAAACCGCCGACCGGCGGCGGCCCCGCCGAGCAGGCCGCACTCGGATTGCCGGAAGAGAACATCCTCTATTTCCTTGAGAAGAACGCGCCGAAACTGGCTGACTGGCAGCGCGAGCTGCTGCGCATCGTCCGCATGCTGGCTTTATACTTCTACCCGCAACGCCAGACCAAGCTTATGAACGAAGGTTGCGCCACCTTCACCCACTACGAAATCCTCAACCGCATGTACGAGTCCGGCCAGCTCACCGAGGGCTCGATGCTGGAGTTCCTGCACAGCCATTCCTCCGTGGTCGCCCAACCGCCGTTCGACAGCAAGTTCTATTCCGGCTTCAATCCCTATGCGCTCGGCTTCGCCATGATGCGCGACATCAAGCGCATCGCCGAAGAGCCGACCAGCGAAGACCGCGAATGGTTCCCGCAGATCGCGGGATCGGGCGACGGGCTCGGCGCGCTGAAAACGGCCTGGGAAGAGTTCCGCGACGACAGTTTCGTGCTGCAATATCTGTCGCCCAAAGTGATGCGCGATTTCCGCATGTTCGAGGTCGGCGACAGCGCCGGCTCACCTGCCGTGCTGGTCAAGAACATCCACGACGATCAGGGGTATCGGCGCGTGCGGCGCGCGCTCTCCAACCATTACGACGTCAGCGCGCATGATCCCGATTTGCAGGTGACCGACGCGGATCTGTCCGGCGCGCGCAGGTTGGTCATCACCCATACAGTGCGCAACGGCGTGCTCCTGGACAAAGAGCAAGCCGACCGCGTGCTACAGCATCTGGCGAGCCTCTGGGGCTATCGCGTGAAACTGGTCGAGGTCGACAACGAAAATGGCAAGACGCTGAAGGAACACGAGGCGCTGCCGGTACCGTGAGAATGGGCCGTTCTTACCTCTCCCCGTTTTTACGGGGAGAGGAGACCGCGTCTCGCAGCCGCCTACTTTGGCGGCAAGAGCCACGCGGTCGGTGAGGGGCAGGTTCTGGCTCCGGCCTTGTCGCAACAGGGACCGAGCAAGAACCTGCCCCTCACCCCGCCCCTCTCCCCGTGAAAAACGGGGAGAGGGGGCTCGCACCCCGACGCCTCCCGCCGCCCGACTCACACCAGCTTCCCCGGAAACCCCGGCGCGCGTAAATCCGTACCAACCGTATCCTCCAACAATTTCGCGATCTGCGTCGATTGCGCGCCGCCGCCATAGGCTGCTTTTCCACGCACGAAAATCTGCTCCGTGAGCGCAGCAAGCTCCAGGGGCACGCCGAACTCCTTGCCGAACGCCGTTGCAAAACCGATGTCCTTCAGGGCGAGGTCCATCGTGAAGTCGATGTCGTAGCTGCCGTTGAGAATGAGCTGGCCCTCGGTTTCGTGCACAAAACTGGTCCCGCTCGACGCGGTGATCGCGCGCCATGCCTGCCCCAGATCGAGCCCCGCGCGCTTGGCCAGCATCAGCGCTTCGGCGTCGGCCTGCAGGTGGATGAACGCCAGCATGTTGGTGATGACCTTGATCACCGCCGCCGAGCCCAATGGCCCCATGTGAAAAATCCTGTCGCCCATGGCGGCGAGCGCGGGACGGTGCCGCTCGAACAACGCCGCCTCGCCGCCGGCCAGCACGGTGATCTTACCTTGCGCGGCAAGATGTACGCCGCCGGTGACGGGGGATTCCAACGTATCCACCCCTTTCGCGCGCGCGATCTCGGCCAGCCGCAGGGTTTCGTCGCGTCCGAGCGTGCTCATCTCAATCCACGCGCCGCCCTCTTTGAGGCCCGCGAGAA
>JAYUAJ010000292.1:0-4184 GCA_043741375.1 Hyphomicrobiaceae bacterium
GCGGCCTCGGCGATGGCGTCTATGCGCGCTCCGCCCAGCCCCGCCGCAGCGAATTCCTCCCGCGCGGCGCCGAGGATGCGCTCTCTGGTCGCTTCAGGATCGCGGGTCGTCACGAGTTACGCCTCTTGCATCAACCAACCGGTTGGTTGTAAGTATCGCATCAGTTGACGCGAGGCAAGTGCGGATAGGCAAAAGATGTATGATTACATCATCGTAGGCGGAGGTTCAGCTGGCTGCGTGCTGGCGGCGCGGCTGAGCGAGATGGCCGACGCGCGCGTGCTGATGCTGGAAGCTGGCCCGCGCGATACCGATCCCTACATCCACATGCCCGTCGGCTTCTTTAAGATGACAAGCGGTCCACTCACCTGGGGTTATCAGACCACGCCGCTGCGCCATGCCAACGACCGCGTCGCCGTCTACCCGCAGGCGCGCGTGCTCGGCGGCGGCTCCTCCATCAACGCCGAGATTTTTACCCGCGGTTGCCCCGAGGACTACGATGGCTGGGCCAATGAGCTTGGCTGCAAAGGCTGGTCCGCCGTTGAACTGAAACCCTATTTCATAAAGTCGGAGGACAATAGCCGGCTGGGCGGGACTGAACACGGCATCGGCGGGCCGTTGGCGGTGTCCGACAATCCGAATCCTAACCGTCTGTCTACAGCATTTGTGCAAGGGTGCATGGAACTGGGCATGCCCTACAACCCGGATTTCAATTCCGGCGTCCAGGCCGGCGCGGGGCTCTACCAGACAACCACCCGCGACGGACGGCGGTCCAGCGCGGCGGTGTGCTATCTGCGGCCCGTCCTTTCGCGCAAGAATCTCACCGTGAAGACGGACATATTCGTCACGAAGCTGATCATCGAGAAAGGCCGCGCTACAGGGGTCGAATACCGCGAACACGGACAGATCAAGCGCGCCGAAGCGGCAAGCGAAGCCATCGTTACCGCCGGCGCCATTGGCTCGCCAAAACTGCTCATGCTATCGGGCATAGGTCCGGCTGCCCATCTCAAGGACAAGGGCGTCGCGGTTCTCCACGATCTTCCCGGCGTCGGCCAGAATTTTCATGACCATTTCTCCACCGACATCACGTGGATGATCAATGGTCCGTATTCCTACGATAAGTACAAGAAGCTGCATTGGCAGGCCGTCGCCGGTCTGCAGTATATGCTGTTCAAGACCGGCCCGGTCGCCTCCAACATTGTTGAGGCCGGCGGCTTCTGGTGGAATGACCGCGCCGAGAAAACGCCCGATCTGCAATGGCATTTTCTAGCCGGCGCGGGCGTCGAATCGGGCGTTGGCACGGTCCCCGGCGGTAACGGCGCGACCTGCAACGTCTATCAGACGCGCCCGAAATCGCGTGGAACCATAACGTTGCGCTCAAGCGATCCGGCCGATTCGCCCAACATCGATCCCAACTCCTTCGCGGAGCCCTCCGATCTCGACTGCCACATCGCCGGCATCAAACTGGTGCAGGAGATCGGGCGCAGTAAAGCCTTTGGCCGGTTCGTGACGGCGGAGCATTTTCCCGGGCCGAACATCAAGACGCATGCGGACTACGAGGCGGCGGCCCGCGCCAATGCTCGCTCATCGTACCATCCGGTCGGCGCCTGCAAGATGGGAACGGACGATATGGCTGTGGTCGATCTTTCCATGCGCGTGCGCGGCATCGAACGCTTGCGCATCTGCGATTCGTCGACCATGCCCCGCGTGGTTTCCTCCAACACCAACGCCCCCACCATCGCCATGGCCGAGAAGGCTGCCGATCTCATTCGAGGCAACAGGTAGTCTGAAGATGCCCAAAATCGTCTCCGCCGCCGAAGCGGCCAAACACATCCCCGACAACGCCGTAGTGGCGGTGAATTCCTCGTCCGGGCTCTCGGTGCCTGACGCGGTGCTCGGCGCCATCGGCGCCCGCTTTGAGAAAGAGCAGCATCCGCGCGGGCTCACAGTCGTCATGCCGATCACGGCGGGCGATCTATGGGGCATCAAAGGCATCGATCATCTCACCAAGCCGGGCTTGATGGCCCGCGCCATTTGCGGCTCCTACCCCAGTGGTCCCTCTACGTCGGAACCACCGATGATCTGGCAGATGATCGGCCGCAACGAAATCGCCGCCTATAACGTGCCGTCGGGCATCCTGTTCGACATGCTGCGCGAGGCGGCAGGGCACCGTCCCGGCGTGCTGACCAAAGTCGGCCTCGACACCTTCGCGGACCCCAAGCGCAATGGCTGCTCCATGAATGACGCGGCTCGCAAGGTGTCCATCGTCAAGCACGTCGACTTCGAGGGCGAGGACTGGCTTTTTTTCCCCGCGATCAAGCCGCAGGTCGCCATCATCCGCGCGACGACGGCCGACGAACGCGGCAACCTGTCGTTCGAGCACGAGGGCGCCTATCTCGGCGGCATGGAGATGGCGCTGGCCGCGCACAACACCGGCGGAATCGTGATTGCGCAGGTGAAACGCATCGTTGCAGCCAATACACTAAAAACCCACGACGTGCGCATCCCAGGTATCTTGATCGATTATCTGGTCGAGGCGCCCGAGCAGTGGCAATGCACGCAAACCCCTTATGATCCGGCCATTTCCGGCGAGGTGAAGCGCCCGCTGTCGGCCCTCGAGACCATGCCGTTCGGCGTCGGCAAGGTCATCGCGAGGCGCGTTGCGCAGGAGCTGAAAGCAGGCTGGGCGGTCAATCTCGGATTTGGCGTTTCGGCGAATGTGCCGCGCATTCTGCTCGAGGAAGGCAGGCACGGCGATGTGACCTGGGTGATCGAACAGGGGGCGGTGGGCGGCATTCCGCTCCTGGAATTCCAGTTCGGCTGCTCGGCCAACGCCGAGGCGATTGTTCCGTCCCCGCATCAGTTCATGTACTTCCAAGCCGGCGGATTTGACGCAACGCTGCTCTCCTTCCTGCAGATCAGCGAAAACGGCTCGGTGAATGTCTCGCGTCTCGCCGCCCGTCCCCACGTCACGGCCGGCGCCGGCGGCTTTGTCGACATCACCACGCGCGCAAAACGCATTATTTACTCAGGTTTCTTCAATGCCGGCGCCAAGCAGGACGTCGTCGATGGCCGCCTAAAGATATCCGCCGAGGGCAAAATAAAGAAACTGGTGCGCGAGATGGATCACGTGACGTTCTCTGGCGCGCGCGGCGCGGCGCAAGGCCAGGACGTGACCTACATCACCGAACGCTGCGTCATGAAGCTGACGCCGGCGGGCCTCGTCGTCACGGAAATCGCGCCAGGCGTGGATTTGGAACAGAACGTGCTCGCACAATCTGAGTTTGCCCTAAAGGTCGCGCCGAAAGTGAAGACCATGGACGCCAACCTGTTCCGCCCCGAGCCCATCGGATTGACGCTCCATGCCTGACATCATCGCCACACAAGATCCGCGCATTCGCCTCGAACGGGACGAGGCCGTAGCGTGGCTCACCATCGATCGGGCGGACAAGCACAACGCTCTCGACTACCCAATGATGCTGGCGCTGGAGGCCGCAGCGCACGCCATCGAGCGCGCGCCTAGCGTACACGTCGCGGTCATCACCGGGGCCGGCGAAAAGTCCTTCTGCGGCGGCGGCGACATTGCGGCGTGGTCGGCGCTTCCCCCGGCCGAGTTCGGCATGGACTGGGTGCGCCACGGCCACCGCGTCTTCGATGCGCTCGCCCGGCTGCGCCAACCGTTGATCGCGGTTTTGAATGGCCACGCGCTCGGCGGCGGCCTGGAATTGGCGGCCTGTGCTGACTTCCGCATCGCCGAGGACCACTGCAAGATCGGCCAGCCCGAAACCGGCCTCGGCATCATCCCCGGTTGGTCCGGCACGCAGCGCGCCGTGCGCCGGTTTGGCGGGCAGATCGTGCGCCGCATGGCGCTTGGCGGTGAGATGTTCTCGGCGGCTGAGGCGCTACAACACGGGCTGGTCGATGAAGTCGTCCCGCGCGGGACCGGACGGGCCGCCGCCGAAAAAATGGCCGCGCGCATTGCCTCACGTGGCCCCCGCGCGACCGAGATGGTCAAAGCCCTCGTCAACGCCGCCGAAGGCGAGGACGCCGAGCGCGCACTTGAGGCCATGGCCGGCGCCTACGCCGCCGGCGACGCCGGCCTCGCCGAAGGCGTCGCCGCCTTCAAGGCCAAACGCCCGCCAAAGTTCATCTGACCAGTTGCGCTTGGCGCCGCCGCCATCGCATAA
>JAYUAJ010000293.1:0-4183 GCA_043741375.1 Hyphomicrobiaceae bacterium
GCCGGGCAGCGCCATCAGCGCCACGTTGGAGGCCATGTTGATGACCGAGCCGCCGCCCGCCTTGATGATGTGGGGGATGCCGTGCTTGGAGCACAGCCAAGTGCCGAACAAATCGAGTTTTATGACGCGCCAGAACTCCTCCTCGGGCGCCTCGGTGACCGGACCGTCCTTGTCGGTCGAGCCGCCGGCATTGTTGTGCAGGATATGGAGCGCTCCGAACCTCCGCACGGTCTCGGCGAGCGCGGCCTGGACGCTGGCGGCCTCGGTCACGTCGCAGCGCAGGAAGACGGCATCGCCACCTGAGTTGGAGGCGCGGTCCCGGGCCGACGCGGCCGCCGCCTCGCCCAGCCCTGAGTCGATGTCGCACAGGACGACCTTGGCGCCCTCCTCGGCGAACCGTTCGGCGGTCGCGCGGCCGATGCCACCGCCGGCGCCCGTGATGAATGCCACCTTGCCTGTGAGGCGTGGTCCGGGCATGGCGTGACCTCCTGGGGTTCAATTGGCCGCTTGGCCCGCCCGGAATCGGGCAAAGATCTAGGCCGTTGCGACCGCTCGGGCTTGCGCGATCTCGCCGGGGCGGACCGGGCGAACAGCATCAGCAGGCAACGTCAGAATGGCCAGCGTGTTGCCGTCGAGCCCGGTGAACTCGATCTCGTAGGCCGCGCCATCGGCATAGACATGCACGATCGTGCCGGTATCGCCTGCCAGCAGGCCATTCTCTGCGCAATCACGTCGCAGCGCGACGATTTCGAGATCATTGAACACCGTGAACGCCTCGGCCGGGGACAGCAGTCACAAAACGCGGCATCGTGCTGCCGGTATCGATGATCCATACCGATTTCACGACCGGCATTCTACCATCTGGGGCCGGCAATGGGCCACTGACTTCGCACTTCGTGCCGGATTTCGACGAACGCACCATCGCGACCCCACAAGCAGTGGCGTGGGTGAGGAGAGCCTGCACAAGGACATCGGGTGCATCGGCTCGGAACCCGAAGCTCTCGAAGAACGCAGCCATGGCCTTCCCCTTCGGATGGTCTCGCGACAGCAGATAGTGTGTCACTTTTTCGATGGCCACAATTGCTCGGGCGCCGTTGGGCAAGCGTGAGATCATGGAAGTAATGCGACCACCACACAACTATGCCCCGCCAATTCAGTCCCATGGCCCCACGTCGCGCGCACCGCTGGCCGTCAGCCCCGCCGGTAGGGGAAGCAGCGGACGGGATCGAGCGCGAGTTTGAAGTGCTTGCCGAGCGTCCGGATGTCCTCGGCATAGCCGACATAGGGATCGACATTGTTGGGTCCGACGATGATGATCCGGGCGCCCTTTTCGTCGCGGCCACGCGGCGGCAGCATGGCCGTCACCAGCGCCTTGCCGTCGTTGTTGCGCAGGGTGAGGAACAGCGGCATGGCCTGCTGGACGTGCGCCTTCAGCCCGATGTTCTGCTCGAACACCCGCGCCGAGGCTGGCGGCACATAGGACTTCAGTGCCTGGGCGTGCGCCTCGCGGAAGAACTTGTCGACCAAGTGCTTCATGTCGCCGGCCTCCGAGGAAGCCTCGGCCTGCGTCTCCAAGCGGAACCAGGTCCTGGTTCCCACGCCGTCACATACGTACTGCATCTCCGCCTCCCGACACGGCCACTGCCGACACCGGATGAGTGCTGCCCGGCATCACGGATGAAGTTCGCCCCACGAGCGCGCCGATTGGAACTCTAGGCGAGCTTAACGCCTACCGTGTGGCAGTCAACGCTCTTTGCGACCAAAGCCCGGCCGATCAGGCGGTGGCCGGCCGGTCGACGCGGGCGCGGCCGCCCGCCACCGGTCTTCACCTGCGGGTCCGAAAGAAGTCCACCAGCAGGTCGCCGGCCGCTCGGGCGCCGATGCCACCGACCACTTCGGGCCGGTGATGGCAAGTCGGCTGGTCGAACAAGCGGGGGCCGTGCTCGACCGCGCCGCCCTTGGGATCGCCAGCGCCAAAGCACACCCGATCGAGCCGGGCAAACGAGATGGCGGCCGCGCACATGGCGCATGGCTCGAGAGTCACGTACAGGGTGCAGCCGGGCAGCCGCTCGCCGCGCAAGTGGGCGCAGGCCGCCCGGATCGCCAGGATCTCGGCATGCGCCGTCGGATCGGCGAGCGCCCGCGTGCGGTTGCCGGCGCGCGCCAGTACGTTGCCGGCGGGTCCCAGGATGACGGCGCCGACCGGCACTTCGCCGACACGGGCCGCGGCCCTGGCCTCCTCGAGGGCGAGGTCCATCGGGGAGAGCCGCGGACTGGGCGCGAGGGCCTCATGCGTCATGGCCGCCTCCTGGGTGCCGGGACCGCCGTCGGGATCGACGCCCCCAGACGGTCGGACTATCGATCAACATACCAGACGGGAGCAGCCGGAGTTTGGCGCTGCGTGTCGACGAACAACCGGACCGCGGGCGTGCCGCCGCTTCAGCAACCGGTCGAGCCTCACGAAGCAAGTTTTCGTCGTGACGATGGCGTCGAAGCTGTCGGCCAGCTCGGACTAAGGACACTTGCCAAAACAAGTGAATCGATTTGGGGGCGGGCTATGTGACAATGCATCGCTTGTTCTGCCACATCACCCAGAACTGGCGCGGCAAGCCCCTCGTCGACCGCGCGGCGATCGTCGAGCTGATCGCGGCGACGACCACCAAAACCGGCCTCAGGGTCGCATGCGCGCTCGACGAGAGGACCTACGAGAAGGGCATCAAGGTCACCGACGCCGAGATGGCGGCACTCGACATCACGGGCGATGCGTTCCATCCTGAATGGGAACTACACCATCCGCGCGACCGGCCGTCAATCGAAGCTGTTAATTTGGCGGGTATCCTAAGGACACTCGCCAGAACAAGTGAATCGGTTCGCGGTCGTTCGCCGTGCGGCACTGTGACTCGGGGCGGCGGGATTCCTGAGCCGACGTTGGGGCTGTATGCGGGTCGGCATGATCGACCGCAAAGCGATTCGCGAACGTTGGCACGCCGTCGGCTCGAAGCTCGACGAGAAAGGCCGGCGCCTGTTTGCCGCCGGCGAGGTCCGGGCGGCCGGACGGGGCGGCAAGGCAGCCGTCTCGAAGGTCACGGGCTTGGCGCTTTCGACCATCGGTCGCGGCCTGGCCGATCTCGACACGCCACTGCCCACGGGGCGCGTGCGGCGCCGAGGCGGTGGCCGCAAGCGGCTGGCGGCCAAGAACCCGACGCTCCTCGGCGACCTCCGGCGCATCGCCGAGCCGGCGACGCGGGGCGATCCCATGCGCCCGCTGCTGTGGGTGTCCAAGAGCCACGCCAAGCTGGCGGCCGAGATGGGCCGACAGGGCCACAAGATCAGCGCCAACAGCGTGCGGCGGCTGTTGCCGAAACTGGGCTTCAGGCGGCACGCCAACCGCAAGGCCGACGAGGGTTCCAAACACCCCGACCGCAACGCGCAATTCGAGCACATCAACTGGCACGTGGTCGCGGCGCAGGCCGCCGGCCAGCCGGTCATCTCGGTCGACACGAAGAAGAAAGAGCTGGTCGGCAACTACAAGAACGGCGGCACGGACTACCGGCCCAAAGGCAAGCCGGCCCGTGTCAAGGTGCACGACTTCGAGGACAAGCAGCTGGGCAAGGTCGCACCCTACGGCGTCTACGACATCGGCGCCAACAGCGGCTGGGTCAGCATCGGCATCTCCAGCGACACGGCGCAGTTCGCGGTCGCCTCGATCCGCGGCTGGCTCAACCGCATGGGCCGGGCTCGGTATCCTGACGCGACCGAGCTCACCATCACGGCCGACGGCGGCGGCTCGAACGGCAGCCGCGTCAGGCTCTGGAAGGTGGAATTGCAAAAGTTCGCCGACGAGACCGGCCTGACGCTCAACGTCCATCACTATCCGCCGGGCACCTCGAAGTGGAACAAGATCGAGCACCGGCTGTTCTGCCACATCACGCAGAACTGGCGGTCCAAGCCCCTCGTCGACCGCGCGGCGATCGTCGAGTTGATCGCCGCGACGACGACCAAGACCGGCCTCAAGGTCGAGTGCGCGATCGACGAGAGGACCTACGAGAAGGGCATCAAGGTCAGCGCTGCCGAGATGGCGACACTCGACATCACCGGTGATGCGTTCCATCCTGAATGGAACTACACGATCCGCCCCCGCCCCGCCCTCAATCGGAGCGGTTAATTTGGCGGGTGTCCTTAG
>JAYUAJ010000294.1:0-1654 GCA_043741375.1 Hyphomicrobiaceae bacterium
ACAGGAAATCCGAATCAGTCGGCGTGCTCGCCGTGACATCCTGCAGGATAATATGATTGGTGCCATACGCCACGTCGGCACCAGCCGAAGTGCTGGTGATGGCAAGCTTAGGGCCCGTCAGGAAATAGTCGAATCGGGATCGTGCACGGGGAACGGATTCACTTGCGGCGCAGGATGGCATATCTGGAGTGAATGATCGATTCGGACGGCATTCAAGAGCGCCATGCCACGTTGTCCCCGCATCTGGACGAGCGGGCGCGGCGGCTGGCGGCAGCAACGGAGGCGGCTGCTGCCGGCTATGGTGGGATTGCCGCCGTGGCGCGCGCCACCGGGATCGCACCGAGCACGATCGGCCGGGGCAAGAAGGATCTGGCGGGCAAGACGCCGTTGGAGCCGGGCCGGATCCGCCGGGTCGGCGGCGGACGCAAGTCGCTCGTCGATAAGCGCCCCGACATGGAAGCCGCGCTGCTGGGATTGGTCGAGCCCGATTGCCGCGGTGATCCGATGTCGCCGCTGCGCTGGACATTCAAGAGCCTTCGGCAGTTGGCGGACGAGATGGTGGCGCGTGGCTACGCGATCAGCCATACGGTCGTCGGCGAATTGCTGAAGGCCAACAAATTCAGTCTGCAGGGCAATCGAAAGACGAAGGAGGGCGCGGACCATCCGGATCGCAACGCGCAATTCCTCCACATCAACAAGAGCGTGACCAAGGCGCTGGCCGGCAGGCAACCGGTTATTTCCGTCGATACGAAGAAGAAGGAGCTGGTCGGCGATTTCAAGAACGGCGGCCGCGAGTGGCGCCCAAAAGGCCAGCCCGAAGACGTGCGCGTCCATGATTTTCTGATCAAGGAGCTTGGCCGCGCGGTGCCCTACGGCGTGTACGATCTCGCCGCCAACGAAGGCTGGGTTGGCGTCGGCATGAGCTGCGATACCGCTGCTTTTGCCGTGCAGACGATCCGCCGCTGGTGGCAGGAGGTCGGTCGATCGCGCTATCCCGATGCCAAGACGTTGACCATCAACGCCGACGGCGGCGGCTCCAACGGCTCGCGCCTGCGTTTATGGAAACGCGAATTGCGGGCTCTCGCCAACGAGCTCGACATCGAGATCATCGTGCACCATTTGCCGCCCGGCACCAGCAAATGGAACAAGATCGAGCACAAGCTTTTCTCTTTCATATCGATGAACTGGCGCGCCAAGCCGCTGGTCAGCTACCGGGTGATCGTCGAGTTGATCGGCGCAACCACAACTGAAACCGGATTGACCGTCCGCTGCGAGCTGGACGAGAATGCCTATCCGAAAGGCATCGTCGTGTCCGACCGGGAGATGGCCGAGATCAATATCATCCGCGATGACTTCCACGGCGATTGGAACTACACGATCCGGCCCGACAATCGCTCGGATCGAGCGGTTGATTCCTGACAAGCCCTTAGCCGCCCGGGCAGGCCGCCGTCACCGTCGCGACCGGGCGGGCCACAATGTTTTCCCCTGAGCCCTGAAAATCAACCAGGTGGCCGTGCGAAACCGCTCGCTCGCAAGCCTGCTCCGCCAAGGCTTCCCGAAAAGCGGGCACACGGCATCGCAGACAAGCGCGCCCGCGTCCGCCATACCATCGAGACCTGCCTCGTCCACCACCCCCGCCGCAGCGTCGATCCCA
>JAYUAJ010000295.1:0-9627 GCA_043741375.1 Hyphomicrobiaceae bacterium
CCTTGTGGATCGGCTCGGAGCCGCGCGCGTCGCTCCCGGCATCGGTCACGCCATGGACTTCCGTGGTCACAAAATTCCAGTCTAGCCCCTTCGCCCGTCCCGCCACCAGCGCATCGCGGCCGATGAATTGGCCCTTGTTGGGATGCACGAAACGATCGAGGCCGCTTTCGTAGGCGGAATACTCGATCGAGAGTTCGCGCGGGATGAGACGATAACTCTTTTCCAGGCTGAGCGACGACATGGCCTTGATGCCATAGGGCTTGATGCCGAGGGATTTTCCGGCGTCCATCAGCGCATCGAACAAGGTGTTCTGTTGCTCGATTGGGTGATGAAACTCCCAGCCCAGTTCTCCGACGAAATTGACGCGTAAGGCGTGGCAGGCGGTGTGGCCGACACTGATCGCCTGGCCGGTCAACCAGGGGAAGGCCTTGGCCGATAGATCCGTATCCGTCAGCTTCTGCAACACGTCGCGCGAGTGCGGGCCGGCCAGCACCAACACACCCATCGACGTCGTGAGGTAACTCAGCGACACCGATCCGTCCGTGGGCAGCAGTTTGCGCAGATAATCGTGGTCGTGCCGCTCATAGGCGCCGGCCGAGACGAGATAGAAGCGGCCGGGCGCATGCTCGTAGACGGTGAATTCGGCGCGTACGCCGCCATGCTTGTTGAGCATGTGGCAGAGCGCGATGCGGCCGCGCTTGTGCGGGATCTTGTTGGCGAGGATCGACTCCAACCACTCCCGCGCGCCAGAACCTTTCACCTCCATCTTGGCGAAGGCGGACATGTCTTGCAGCGCGACATTGTCGCGGACGTTCAGGCATTCATTGCCGACATGCTTGAAATAGTTCGAGCGGCGGAAGCTCCATTTTTCGACCATACGCCCATCGTCCGTGGCCGGAGCGTGATTGTGGCCGGTCAGGACATCCGGCGTCGCCAAATCTGCCGCGGACAGCGACACTTCCTTGGGCGCGAACCAGCCCGGCCGTTCCCATCCGTACACGGAGCCGAACACCGCGCCGAGATCCTTCATGCGCGAATAGCAGGGCGTGGTCTTCAGGGGACGGGCGGCCACGCGCTCCTCATCGGGATAATGCGGTGTAAAGACGTTGGCATAGGCCTCCTCGTTCTTGGTCTTGAGGTAGCCCTTGCCGGCATAGGGGCCAAAGCGGCGCGGATCGACGCCCATCATGTCGAGCGAGGGCTCGCCCTCCACGATCCATTCGGCGAGCTGCCAGCCCGCTCCGCCCGCGGCCGTGACGCCGAAGGAATGCCCCTCGTTGAGCCAGAAATTCTTCAGGTCCCAGGCCGGGCCGATAATGGGAGAACCGTCAGGCGTATAGGCGATGGCGCCGTTGTAGATCTTCTTGATGCCGACTTCGCCAAAAGCGGGGACGCGCGCGATCGCCGTCTCCACATGCGGCATCAGCCGGTCCAGGTCCTCCTGGAACAGTTCGTATTCGGACTGATCCGACGGCCCGTCAACATAGCAGCAGGGCGCGCCTTTCTCGTAGGGCCCCAGCAGCAGCCCGCCCTTTTCGGCGCGCATGTACCAGGAGGAGTCGGCTTCGCGGAGAACACCCAGTTCGGGCAGTCCTTTTTCGCGCCGCGCCACAATCTCGGGATGGTCCTCGGTGACGATATACTGGTGCTGCACCGGGATGACCGGGATATCGAGCCCGACCATGGCGCCGGTTTTCCGGGCGAAATTGCCCGAGCACGAGACAACATGCTCAGCTGTGATGTCGCCCTTGTCGGTCTTAACCAGCCATTCGCCGGACGGCAGTTTCTCGATCGCCGTCACCGCCGTATTGCGGTTGATCTCGGCCCCCAGTTTTCGCGCGCCGATCGCGAGCGCCTGCGTCAGGTCGGCCGGCTGGATGTAGCCATCGTCCGGGTGCTGAATGGCGCCCAAAATGCCGTCGATATTGCAGAGCGGCCAGATCTCTTTCACCTCGGCCGGCGTCAGCGTGTTCACGCGCACCCCAATAGTCTCGGCCACGCCTCGGTAGTACAAAAACTCGTCCCAGCGGTCCTTGGTGCGGGCGAGGCGGATGTTCGAGCAGACGGCGAAACCCACGTTCTGGCCGGTTTCCTTCTCCAGCTCCTTGTAGAATTTCACCGAATACTTGTGGATCTGGCCGACCGAGTAGCTGAGATTGAACAGCGGCAGCAGACCGGCCGCGTGCCAGGTCGAACCCGACGTCAGCTCCTTGCGCTCGCACAGCACCGCGTCGGTAAAACCCTTCTTGGCCAGGTGATACAGCGTCGAGACGCCGACGACGCCACCCCCGATCACCACTGCGCGCGCGTGCGTTCTCATCGTCGGTCTCCCTGTCGCAATCCTTGGCCAGGAGAGTTAGGCCATGCAGCCCCGCCCCCGCTAGCGCTTTTGCGTCCTATTGGCGGCCTCGCCGCGACCCGCGACGCTGTCCATGAGATCGACGATGATCTTTTCGATGCGCCAAGCGTCCTTACTGAAACGGCGCCGCCCGGCAAAATGCCGCTTAACTTTGAAGCGCCATTTTTCGCAGGAGCCGCTTCTCAGGCATTGCCTATCGCCGCATCCCGCTTCCGGACAGCCTGGGTCAAGCGACAGCGTGAGATTGGCGATCTGGCGCATCAGTTCCGCCCGATCGGGGTCGGCCATGTTCGCCTTTGAGGCCCCGGCACGATCAGGCGCATGTTGGGCGGGAACGCTTGTGGCAGGCCTTTGGCTACGCGGCATTTTGGCTCCATTGCAGGCAAGGTGAGTGACATGGCCCGTCGCATAGACGGGTAGGCGAAGACGGGAGCGCAAGCGCCGGTCGGTCGCGAAGTGAGATATTTGATGCGGCCTTCCGGCGCTCGCACCGCAGAGATTTTGGCAGTGGTATTGCCAGGTCCTCAAACCACTCCCATCGAAAGAATGGCCCTTGGAGGGGCGCAACCGTCCAGCCTCCGGGTCTCCTGGGTCCGTCCGTACGCGTTCCAGCGCACGGCCCCGAGCATCCGGCCACCGCAGTCCCCTGCTACGCGCATGACGGTCATGACGGCGTCCCGTGCAGCAGGCGATGGAGGAAGACTATAGTATTGTTATGTATTTGTGAAGTAAAAATAGTATTGAATGGTTAAATTGGGGGCATGATCTTCATCCTCGGTCTGACGGAAACGCCGTTGTTGTTCCGCACCGCCAGAGCCGAGGATGACGTTCGTGTCCCGGTTGGCGGCGCACGCCAGAACCAACAGTGCGCTTGCGGCCAACGGGGACACGATCTTTATCTTCGGCAAGGCCGGTGGGTGGCTCGCGTCGACCGGCCTTGCCGAAAATAAAGATCATGTCCCCACCAACCCGTCCGTCCAATCTGTTCAATTCTCACGGACCAGGGACGTTTGCTGACGACAGGACGGGTGACCTGCGATAACCTCGCAAGAGGTCGCTGAGGCGGCTGACTGACCGGGTTTTTTCTGGGACCTCAGCTATGGTGTGGCGCTCGATCGCGGCGGGCTTTTGCATTGTTCTGCTTGGCGTTTTCGCCAATCGCGGGATGGCAGGCGATGGCACGCGCCTCTCCATCGTGTCCTGGGGCGGGGCCTACGCCGATAGCCAGCGCCACGCCTATTTCGACCCCTATCAAAAACTCAATCCGACCCTGCAGATACAGCTCACCAACGCCGGCGGGGATGCCGTTCAGCGCTTGCGCGAGCAGGCCAAGATCGGCGCCATCTCGTGGGACATCGTGGATGTGACGGCGGCCGATGCGATCCGGCTCTGTAAGGACGGCATCGCCATGCCGATCGAGCACGACAAGATCCTGGCGGCCGCTCCCGACGGCACCCCGGCCAGCCAGGATTTCGGCCAGACCATGGTGTCGGAGTGCATGATCCCCGAGATCGTCTATTCCACCACGTTCGGCTATCGGATCGACAAGCTGCCGGCCAAGCCTAGCAGCCTGTGCGATGTGTTCGATCTCGCAAAATTCCCCGGCAAGCGCTCGCTGGAAAAGCGTCCCATCAACAATCTGGAATGGGCGCTGGTGTGCGACGGCGTCGCGCCAGAAAAGATCTACGAGGTGCTGGAAAGCAAGGACGGCGTTGAGCGGGCGCTGCGCAAGCTCGACAGCATTAAGGATCATGTGGTGTGGTGGAGCGGTGGCGAGGAGCCGGCCAAACTGCTGGAGAGCGGCGAGGTGGTGTTCGCCTCGGCCTACAATGGCCGCCTGTTCACGCTGGTGACCAAACCTAAGCCCACCGTGGCGATGCTGTGGGACCGCCAGATCTTTGATTTTGACGGCTGGATCATTCCCAAGGGCGCGCCACATCTGGCCGCTGCGCAAGCCTTCGTGCGCTTCGCCACCGATTCCAAGCGGCTGGCCGATCAGGCGAGTTACATCCCCTATGGCCCGGCCCGGCGCTCATCGACCTCGATGGTCGGCAAGCACGCCGAACTCGGGATCGAAATGGGGCCGTACATGCCGACCGCCCCCGAGAACGCCAAGACCACCCTCATCTACAACTATGACTGGTGGGCGGCCCATCGCGACAAACTCGACGAGCGGTTCCAGGAGTGGATGGGCGAGAAACTGGTGCAATAGCTCCCGTAGGTTGGGTTAGCGCGCCATGATCGTTCAGGTTTTTAGCGCCGCCCGTTCGCGCGTAACCCAACATCTAGGCCGCGCCGTATATGTTGGGTTACGCGCGAACGGACGCCGGGTCGAACATCTCTGATTTGGGCGCACTAAGCCAACCTACGGGACTACGGGGCCATTGGGAGTCGCTTTCAAAGCCGCCCCCTCTTGGTGATACGGGCAAGCTCGCTGCTGCCGGAAGTAACGGGAGCCCCAACGATGGTCAGCGTCTTCGACATCTTCAAGATCGGCATCGGACCGTCCAGTTCGCACACGGTCGGGCCGATGATTGCGGCTGGGCGGTTCTTGGCGCGGCTGGAGCGGATGGGGGCGGCCAAGGCGGTCGCCCGCCTGCAGTGTACGCTCTACGGCTCGCTGGCCTTCACGGGGCGCGGGCACGGCACGGACAAGGCCATCCTGCTCGGGCTGTCGGGTGAGCGGCCGGCGGACATCGATCCGGCTGCTATTGGAGCGATCAGCGGCGAGATTGTGCGCTCCGGCAGACTGCGGCTCGGCGGCAAACGGCCCATCGCGTTCGATGCCGCCAAGGACATCGTCTTCGACTTCAAGACGCCCTCCCCCGGCCATCCCAACGGCATGCGCCTGCAGGCCTTCGATGCCGCCGGCGCCGAACTGGCCAACCGCGTCTATTTCTCCGTGGGCGGGGGATTTGTGGTGTCGGAAGATCAGTACCGCTCCAATCTGCCGGCGGGCGGGGGCCTCGACCAGGCGCGCGTCGCCTATCCATTCCGCAACGCCAAGGCGCTACTGCGCATCTGCGCGAGTGAAGGTAAGAGCATCGCCGAGATCGCGCTCGCCAACGAGCAGTCGCTGCGGGCGCCCGGCGAGGTTACAGCCGGCCTCGACAACATCATCGCCGCCATGATGGCGTGTGTCGACCGGGGTCTGGCCGAGGACGGCACGCTTCCGGGTGGACTGAAGGTGCGGCGGCGCGCCAAGGCGCTCTTCGCCAAGGCTGTGGCGGACGATGCGAAAAACCTCACCTATCCGCATCAGGCCTTCGACCGCGTGAGCGCTTTTGCCATCGCCGTGAATGAGGAGAATGCCGCTGGCGGACGGGTCGTTACCTCGCCCACCAACGGTGCCGCCGGCGTCACCCCGGCCGTGCTGCGCTACTACCGCGACCTCTGCCCCGGCGCCGACCGGGCCGGCTTGCACACCTTCCTGCTGACGGCCGCAGCCTTCGGGGCCATCATCAAATACAACGCCTCGCTGTCCGGCGCCGAAGTCGGCGGCCAGGGCGAAGTCGGCTCGGCCAGCGCCATGGCGGCGGCAGGTCTGTGCGCGGCGCTCGGCGGCAGCAACGAGCAAATCGAGAACGCCGCCGAAATCGCGCTCGAGCACCACCTCGGCATGACCTGCGATCCCGTCGGCGGGCTGGTCCAGGTGCCGTGCATCGAGCGCAATGCTTTGGGCGCTGTCAAAGCCATCACCGCCGCCTCACTGGCTCTGGCTGGCGATGGACAGCACATCGTGTTCTTCGATACCTGCGTGGAAACCATGCGCCAAACCGGGCTCGACATGCAGGGCAAATACAAGGAGACCAGCGAGGGCGGGCTGGCGGCCAATGTTTCGGTGGTGGAGTGCTGATAATGCGAAAGGCCGCCAAGTGAGCCGTGCGCCAAAATCCAGGGATTTCGAGGCCGAGGAGGCCCCGCCGGAGGCTGACCGCCTGGAGGGCTTTGCGCACCCGCGCGAGACCGAGACGCTGTACGGCCAGGCCGCTGCCGAACGCACGCTGGCCGAGGCGCTCGGCAGCGGCCGCATGCATCATGCCTGGCTGCTGACCGGCCCCGAGGGCGTCGGCAAGGCCACCCTCGCCTACCGGTTCGCTCGCGCGGCGCTCAGCCCACCTTCCGAGCGCGGGGAGGGGCTGACTATCCCGCCGGGCAGTGTCGCTGCGCGCCAGGTGCGCGCGCTCTCCCACCCCGGCCTGATGCTGATCCGCCGCACCTGGAACCGCGAGACCAAGAAGCACACCCAAGGCATCCCAGTCGATGAGGTGCGGCGCATCAAGGATTTCCTGCAGCACTCGGCCGCCACCGGCGCCTACCGCGTCGTCATCATCGACCGCGCCGAGGAGATGGCTGCCGCTGCCGCCAACGCCGTGCTGAAATCGCTGGAGGAGCCGCCCTCCCGCACGGTGTTCCTGCTGGTGAGTTCGGAGCCCGGCCGGCTGCTGCCGACCATCCATTCGCGCTGCCGGAGGCTGGATTTTCCGCCGCTCGGCGAAACCGATTTGCTGGCGGCGCTGAGCAGTGCGGGGGCGGAGACGCCCAAGAAGGAGGCGCTGGGCCTGATCGTGGCGCTAGCCGAAGGCAGCGTCCGGCGCGCGCTCACCCTCATCGCGGGCGGCGCCGCGGAAATGCACGGCAAGATCGTGCGCATGCTGGCCGATCTGCCGCGCCTTGACGTCAAGGGCGTGCACCGGCTGGCGGATGGGCTCACGGGCGCTGCGAACGAACCGGAGTTCCTGATGTTCTTCAGCTTGTTGCAGGGCGTTATCGCCCGAGTCCTGCGCCGCGCGGCGACCGGCGAACCAATGCTGCCAGCCGAGGCGGCTTTCGGCGCGCGCCTCTCGGATGCCGGCCCGGCGCGGCTGGCCGCCTGGGCAGAAGCCTGGGAGGCGATCGCAAAGGACAAGGCCGAGGCGATGGCGCTGAATTTGGACCGGAAGGCGCTGATCGTGGGGGTGTGGGAGAGGCTGAGGGTGGTGACGGACCGTATGGTCCAATAAGCCGACCCATGCAGCAACGCCGACGGAACCCAATCGGCGTGCAGAGCGTTTCAGTCTCATGAATCCATCACAGTCGGAGACATGAGTTATGAGCTATCTCAGAAAAACCCTTCTATCAGCTGGCTGTTTGGCCAGTCTGCTGCTGGCGCCAAGCGCGGGATCGGCAGCGACCCTGCCGAACTTCGCTCCGGTTCAGGCGAGCAACACGCCCTTGGTCGAACAGGTCCGGTTCGGTGATCGCATCCACACAGGCCGCTTCAACCGGGGTGGCGGCGTCGGGCTCGGGGCGGCCATTCTTGGCGGCGCAATCTTGAGCGGCGTTTTCAACAATGGCTATGGTGATTACTATGATGATTACGGCTATAACAACTATGGTTACTATGATGGCCCTTCGTATCGCAGCTCAGTTGGCTACTGCGCGCGCCGCTTCCGGTCGTACGATCCCGGCTCGGGCACTTATGTGGGATACGACGGCTTTCGGCATCCGTGTCCATAACCGATAGCACAAGCTGGCGGCCGCGGGACGTTTGTCATCCCGGAGGCACTGCAGCATTTTTCATGGTGCAGTGCTGGTCCTCGGCTCCTGCGAGACGATCCCGAGTCTGCAGTGCACCGTCAATACGCTGCACTGCGCCCGTGATGACATTTGCCGGCAAATAGGTACCGCGCAGGCGGCGGGTTTGCTTCCCATTGACCCGGCCCCCGCGTTCGGGCACCACCTGTCCCATGCCAAACGCAAAGCCCTATTATCTGACCACTCCCATTTTCTATCCCAACGGCGTGCCGCACATCGGGCATGCCTATACGGCGATGGTCACCGACGCGATCGCGCGCTTTGAGCGGCTCGACGGGCGTGAGGTGTTCCACCTCACCGGCACCGATGAGCATGGCTTAAAAATGCAGCAGACCGCGATCAAGGAGGGCGTCACGCCGTTGGCGCTGGCGGACCGCAACTCGGCCGTGTTCCGCCGCATGGAGGACACGCTCAACTGCGCCTATGACGATTTCATCCGCACCACCGAGCCGCGCCATCATGAGGCGTGCGCGGAGCTGTGGCGGCGCATGGAGGCGTCGGGCGACATCTATCTCGACAAATACGCCGGCTGGTATTCGGTGCGGCAAGAAGCCTATTTCGATGAGAAAGAAACGACGCTCGGGACCGATGGCGTGCGCCGGGAACCCTTGGGGTCTCCGGTTGAGTGGACCGAAGAAGAAACCTATTTCTTCCGCCTCTCCAAGTATCAGGACAAGCTGCTGGCCCACTATCAGGCCAATCCCGATTTCATCCTGCCGCCCGAGCGCCGCAACGAGGTGGTGAGCTTCGTGTCCGGCGGCCTGCAGGATCTGTCGGTGTCGCGCACCTCATTCGACTGGGGCATCAAGGTGCCCGGCAGTCCCAAACACGTCATGTATGTGTGGGTGGACGCTCTCAATAACTATGTGACCGCGACGGGACTGCTCAATCCGGGCGGCGACAAGCGCGGCCTCTGGCCGGCCGATCTGCATGTGATCGGCAAGGACATCGTGCGCTTCCACGCCGTCTATTGGCCGGCCTTCCTCATGAGCGCGGGGTTGCCGCTGCCGGGACGGGTTTTCGCGCACGGGTTCCTCAACAACCGCGGCGAGAAAATGTCGAAGTCGGTCGGCAATGTCGTCGATCCGTTCGATCAGGCAAAGGCCTATGGCGTCGATGCCGTGCGATATTTCTACCTGCGTGAAACCCACTTCGGCCAGGACGGCAGCTATAGCCATGAGCTGATCGTGGCGCGCATCAACGCCGATCTGGCCAATGGCTTGGGGAACCTCGCGCAGCGGTCGCTGTCGATGATCGCCAAGAATTTTGGCGGCGTGGTTCCGACGCCGGGTCCGTTTACGGAGGCCGACAAGGCCATCCTCGCCTCGGCCGATGCGCTGCATGCGATTGCCCGCAAGGCCATGGATAAGCAGGCCATCAAGGCCTATCTCGATGTGGTGTGGGCGGTGGTTTCGGAGGGCGATCGCTACTTTGCGAGCGAAAAACCGTTCGATAAGGCGCACACGCCCGAGCGCAAAGGGACGATCCTTTATGTGACGGCCGAAGTGGTGCGGCAGCTGGCGATCCTGGCGCAGCCGGCGATGCCGGAGAGCTGCGGCAAGCTCTTGGCGTTGCTGGGACAGCCCGAGAGTGCCGAGCGGACGTTCGCGGCGCTTGGCGCGGGCGGACGGTTGAAGGCTGGCACGGCGTTGCCCGCGCCAGCCGGCGTATTCCCGCGCTATATCGAGCCA
>JAYUAJ010000296.1:0-1647 GCA_043741375.1 Hyphomicrobiaceae bacterium
GCGCAGTATAAATGAAATCGGCGCGGCCCTGCCGGGCGACTGTCGTCGCCTTCTTCTGCGGCTCCCCTGAATTTCGTCATCTTCTTCTTTCACGCTCGGCCGCAGTCTTCCCCAACTGACGATTCCCGCCAGGCACAAATCCTCCAAATCTTTCGGGTCGTATTCCGCCACGCGGCCCGGCAAGACGTGTTGCTCCCAGGCCGGCGCCGGCAGCTCCATCCCCTGCAACTGGCCGACGATCTCGGCGACGCCCGCGCGGCCGCGAAGCTGCGTCCCCGGTTGAACGTGCTGCCAGCGAAGCAGGAACTTGATGAAGTCCGAGGGACTCACCGGCTCGATCTCTTTGCGCAGCCGTCCGAGCGTCAGGCGATGAATCCGCGAGAGCAGCCCACGCTCGCACCATTCGATCTCCGCTGGATTTTTATCCTGCGCAGTAAAGTTGCCGCGCAGGACAACGCCTGAAAGCTCCAGAGCGAGGAGAGCCTGGTCAATTTGAGATACCGGCAGGCCTAGCTTTCCGGCGAGCGCCGATGGCATGACGGGCCCGCTTATCTCCATCCAGCCATGCACGACTTTCCGCGCGGCGTCTTCCAAGGAGAGCGAAATTTCACTGCTCTGCGCTACGCTCGGCAGGTCCGGCTCAAAGCGCGCTTCCGGCAACAACGCCTTGCCCAACGACATCCGCTCGGCGGCGACGTAAGCTTGACGCCGATTGCCGTTGCAAAGCCATGAGGCGACGGTTGTCCGTCCCTGCGCGATCAAATCTTTCGTCCAATCGGACCAGGCCGAATTCGCTTCGATCGGAAGGATGGCGACGGAAAGTAACAGATCGTGCAACTCCTCCGCGTCGCGGATATCCGGCCAAGCCTCGGCCCGCACCTGCTCGACGGCCTCCGGACTGAGCACGCCCAAGCCGCGTGCCAGATCGGGATCGGTTCGTCTTAACGCCACGGCGCGCGCCCGCCTCTCCTCCAGCGGCGCGTCGTCGAGGAAGGCGTAGGGATTCGCATTGAGAATTTCGTGGGACATCGGTGAGGGCGCCGGCGTATCGACCGCCGCGACTTGAATCCGCCCCGACTCGATCGCCGCGAGAATCTCCTTCAAGCCTTCCACGTCCATCGCTTCATGCAGGCAATCGCTGAGCGTTTCATTCACCAGCGGATGATCCGGGACATCGATCGGACCGACGCGGTTGTCCTGGCACATGAGCTGCTCGGGAAAGACGGCCGCCAAAAGATCCTCGGCGCGCATGCGTTGCAGCGCCATCGGGACTTTCTTCCCGCCGCTGAACCGGAGCAGCGCCAGCGCCCGTGTCGCGTTCCAGCGCCAGCGGTTGGTGAACATCGGCGCGGCGAGCGCCGCTTGAATCAGATCTTTCTCCAACGTCGCCGGTCGGACCAGGGCAAAAACATCGCTGAGCGGAAAGGAGTGTTGCTCGCCGAGCGACAGGACGATGCCGTCGTCGGTCGCCGCGGCTTGCAGCTCGCGATCCCAGGTGACGCAGAAGCGTTTGCGCAGCGCCAGCCCCCAGGCCCGATTGATCCGGCTGCCGAACGGCGCGTGCAGCACGAGTTGCATTCCGCCGGCCTCGTCGAAGAAGCGCTCGGCGACGATACACTCAGAACTCGGCACGCAGCCAAGCCGCGC
>JAYUAJ010000297.1:0-21281 GCA_043741375.1 Hyphomicrobiaceae bacterium
ACGCTGCCGCGCCTGCGGCCGCACACCTGCCGGACCGCGAGGATCTGGCGTATTTCATCACCCACCCGTGCCATCCCCCGATCTTCAACGACGAGACCGACCCTACCGCAAAACGTGATTTTTTCGGCGGCGTCTCGGCCAAGCAGCACATCGTCTGCGCCCTGATGCAAGGGACGGAGGCGGACTACGAAAAAGGCGCCGCCATCGCCCGCACCATCTGGGCGCCGGTGATGCGCTGCCACCGTCTGACGACGGAGCAGATCGCCCTGCTGGAGCCGGCGCTAGCCGAAACCGTCGTCGCCAGTCTGCTCGACGTGATGCGCGAGGCCATGGATGAAGTGGTGCAGCGCGGCGTTCCGGCCGAAGCGGCGCGCGATTTCCTTCTCGGGCACATGAACGTGCTGGGCGCGGTGATTTTCAAGGAGACCCCCGGCGTGTTCTCAGATGCCTGCAACAAGGCCATTGAATTCGGCAAGCCAGCCCTGATGCGGCCCGACTGGAAAAAGGTGTTCGAGCCCGACGAAGTCGCAGCCAGCATCAAACGCATCACTTAAGGATTGATACGGATCATGCGTGAGCTGCGTGGCGCCCTGATCGGCTGCGGCTTCTTCGCCGTCAACCATATGCACGCTTGGCGCGATGTTCCGGGCGTAACCATCGGGGCCATCTGCGATCAGGACTCTACGCGTCTAAATGCCGTCGGCGATCAATTTGACATTGCGGCCCGCTACGCCGCCGCCGCAGCCATGCTGGCGCAGGAAAAACTCGATTTTGTCGACATCGCCACCACGGTGCGCAGCCACCGGCGGCTGGTGGAACTGGTGGCGAGGCATGGCATGGCAGTGATCTGCCAGAAGCCGTTCGCGCCAAGCCTTGAGGACGCGCGCGCCATGGTCGGAGCCTGCCAGGCCGCCAGCGTGCCGCTGATGGTGCACGAAAACTTCCGCTGGCAGAGCCCGCTCCAAGCCGCCGCCAAGGTCGTCGGCTCGGGAGAAATCGGTGAGATATTCTGGGGCAGGGTATCCTTTCGCTCGGCCTATGACGTTTACAGCGGACAGCCCTATCTGGCCGAGGGCGAGCGCTTCATCATCGAAGACCTGGGTATCCATTCGCTCGATGTGGCGCGCTTCCTATTCGGCGAAGCGACCCACATTGCGACCCGTATCCGAAGAATCAATCCTGCCATCAAGGGCGAGGACGTCGCGACCATGCTGCTGGACCATGCCAGCGGCGTGACATCGATTGTGGATTGCAGCTACGCAACACTGCTTGAGACCGAAGCCTTTCCACAGACACTGCTCGAGGTCGACGGCTCGGGCGGCACACTGCGGCTGGGCGCGGGCTATGGCATGACCGTGACCACTCCGGACGGATCGCGCCACGTTGACCTCTCGCCGCCGCTGTTGCCTTGGGCCAGCCGTCCCTGGCACAACATTCAAGAAAGCGTTCGCGCCATCCAGACGCACTGGGCCGAGTGCCTGAGGTCCGGGCGCGAGACGCTAACATCGGGCCGCGACAATCTCCACACGCTTGCGCTCGTCGAGGCGGCCTATCAAGGCGCCGCTAGCGGTGGAACGGTTACGCTTGCCGACCTTTAGACTGGCTGGCAAATGCTGTTCCCCTGAAGCCACTCTATAGCTAAGTTCGCGGCCATGACCGATCTCAGCACCCGCCAGACCGACATCGTTACACTTGCGCGCACTTCGGGCCGTGTCGTGGTGGAGGACCTCGCCAAACGCTACGATGTCTCACCACAGACCATCCGCAAAGACCTCAACGAGCTGTGCGAACGGCATTTGCTCTCGCGCGTGCATGGCGGGGCCATTGTGGCCTCCGGCGTGGAAAACATCGCTTACGAAGCGCGGCGATTTGTGGCCGCTCCGGAAAAAAAAGCGATTGGCACGGCCGCCGCCGCGCTTCTACCGAACAACTGTTCGCTGTTTGTCAACATTGGCACCACCACCGAAGAGGTTGCGATGTCGCTCAGCGGTCACGAGGACTTGCTGGTCATCACCAACAATCTGAATGTCGCCATGCAGCTGTACCGTCGCCCGCGCATTGAGGTGATCGTCGCTGGCGGCAACGTGCGGCGCACCGACGGCGGTATTATCGGCTCGTCAGCCATCGACTTGATCCGGCAGTTCAAGGTCGACTACGCCATCATCGGCGCCTCCGCCATCGAGGCCGACGGCACGCTGTTGGATTTCGACTATCGCGAGGTGCAGGTGGCGCAGGCGATCATGCAAAACGCGCGGCATATCATTCTGGTCGCCGATAGTTCGAAGCTTAAGCGGACGGCTGCGGTGCGTATCGCTCATATTAGCCAGGTGCAGACGTTTGTGACCGACGGACTCGGAGCGTCGCCGTTGCGCGATGTTTGCCGCGAACGCGGCGTCCGATTGATCGAGGCCGCTCCTGAACTGGCGGCCGAAGACGACACTGCGGCCCCGAACTAGATCGCTCCGTGAAACGAAACTTTTTCTTTCACATTTGATTTCGATATGCATGAACTCGAAACTAAGGAAGACGACGCAATGGCCAATCCAAAAATTACCTTCATCGGCGCTGGTTCGACCGTGTTCATGAAAAACATCATCGGCGACGTGCTGCAGCGTCCGGCTCTGGCCGGCGCAACCATCACCCTGATGGATATCGACAAAGGCCGGTTGGACGAGAGCGCGATCGTCGCCAACAAGTTGGTTTCAACACTGGGGGCGAAGGCCAAGGTCGAGACCTCGACCAATCAACGCGCGGCGCTCGACAAGGCCGATTTCGTAGTCGTGGCGTTCCAGATCGGCGGGTATGATCCCTGCACAATCACCGATTTCGAAGTGCCGAAGAAATACAATCTGCGCCACACCATCGCCGATACGCTCGGCGTCGGCGGAATCATGCGTGGCCTCAGAACCGTCCCGCATCTGTGGTCGATTTGCGAGGACATGTTGCAGGTGTGTCCGAACGCCATTCTACTGCAATATGTGAACCCGATGGCCATCAACACCTGGGCCATTGCCGAGAAATATCCCACCATCCGCCAGGTTGGCTTGTGCCATTCGGTTCAAGGTACGGCGCACGAACTCGCCCGCGACCTCGACATCCCCAACAGCGAAATCCGCTACCGCGCCGCCGGCATCAACCACATGGCGTTCTATCTGAAGTTCGAGCACCGGCAGAAGGACGGCAGCTACCGCGATCTCTACCCGGACCTGCTCAAAGGCTACCGCGAAGGCCGTATCCCGAAACCCAGTTCTTGGAATCCGCGCTGCCCGAACAAGGTGCGCTACGAGATGCTGACACGGTTGGGCTATTTCGTCACCGAAAGCTCGGAGCATTTTGCTGAGTACACACCGTATTTCATCAAGGACGGCCGTGCCGACCTGATCGAGAAATTCGGCATACCGCTGGATGAATACCCCAAGCGGTGCATTGAGCAGGTGGCGCGCTGGAAGAGCGAAGCTGAGGCGTACCGCAAGGCCAACACCATCGAGGTCAAGCCCAGCCAAGAGTACGCGTCCTCGATCATGAACGCGATCTGGACCGGCGAGCCTTCGGTGATCTACGGCAATCTGCGCAACAATGGCTGCATCACATCCTTGCCTGCGAACTGCGCCGTCGAAGTGCCGTGCCTGGTTGACACCTCCGGCATCCAACCGACCAATGTTGGCGCACTGCCGCCGCAGCTGACCGCCCTGATCCGCACCAACATCAACGTGCAGGAACTGACGGTCGCGGCCCTCATGACGGAAAACCGTGAACACATCTATCACGCCGCCATGCTCGATCCGCACACCGCCGCCGAACTCGACCTCGATCAGATCTGGTCGCTTACCGACGATCTCTTGGCGGCGCACGGCGAATGGCTTCCGAAATGGGCGCGCGTGCAGGGCAAGCGGAAGATCGCTTAACAACCACTTTTGATCAAATCTTCCATGATCCGGGATCGACTTCTGCCGTGGCACAGGAAGGGCCCTGATAGTGAACCCAAACTTCGCATTCGCCCACGCGGCGCTGGCCACGCGATTTGGCGCCAGCCTGCAGACCGGCCTTGCCATCCGCCAGCAGCACGCCAACACGTTAACCTGGCTCCCTAGCGCTCCGCCCGACGCGGTGCTGTTTGCCGAGAGGGTTGAGGACGTCATCGACGCCGTCGGCATCTGCCGGGCGCAAAAGGTCCCGATCATCCCGTTCGGGGCGGGCACCTCGCTGGAGGGCCACATCAACGCGCCCCATGGCGGGTTGTCGGTCGACCTCTCCCGCCTCAATCGCATCATCGCCGTCAACGAGAGCGACCTTGACGCCGAAGTCGAGGCCGGCGTCACGCGCACTCAGCTGAACGATCACCTGCGTGACTGCGGCCTGTTCTTTCCGGTTGATCCAGGAGCCGGACACGCCACCCTCGGGGGTATGGCATCGACGCGCGCGTCCGGGACGACGGCGGTGCGCTACGGCACGATGAAGGACAATGTCGTCAACGTCACCGCTGTGATGGCGGACGGCCAGGTGGTGCGCACTGCTCACCGGGCGCGCAAATCTTCCGCGGGGTACGACCTCACGCGGCTGATGGTTGGGGCGGAGGGCACGCTCGGCATCATCACCAGCCTGACGGTGAAACTCTACGGCATCCCTGAGTCCATCCTTGCCGCCGTTTGTCCGTTCACCAGCATCGAAGGCGCGTGCAACACGGTCATCCAGGCGATCCAGCTCGGTCTAGGCGCCGCGCGCATGGAACTGCTGGACGAGTTGATGGTGCGAGCTTGTTCGGCGTACGCCAAGCTGCCGCTGCAAGAGTGCCCGACCCTATTTGTCGAGTTCCATGGCACTCCAGCCGCCACGCGCGAGCAGCTGGAAATATTCCGCGAAATCGGCGCGGCCGAGGGGCTGTTGCGGCTCGACTTCGCCGAGAGCACGGACGACCGCAACCGGCTGTGGAAGGCCCGCCACGACGCCTACTGGGCCGCACGCGGCCTTCGCCCTGGCGCCGAAGCGCTCGCGACCGACGTCTGCGTTCCGGTCTCGCGGCTGGCCGAATGTGTCGCCGCGACCAAGGCCGACATCGACCGCCTCGGCCTGATCGCCCCGATCATTGGCCATGTCGGAGACGGCAATTTTCACGTCCAGCCGCTGGTCGATATGGCCAGCGCTGAGGAACGCGCCAGGATTGACGAATTCCTGCAGCGGCTGGCCGAACGGGCCCTAGCCATGGACGGCACTTGCACCGGCGAGCACGGCATCGGCATGGGCAAAGTCAAATACATGGATGCCGAGCACGGCGCCGGCGTCGAGGTGATGCGCAAGATCAAACACGCGCTCGATCCGGAAGGGATATTCAATCCGGGGAAGATTTTTCCGGTTCGCGATTGATTGCGGCGTGTGGCTCATCCCCACCCCAACCCTCCCCCTTGAGGGGGAGGGCAGGGTGGGAGTGGCCACACGGGCGGACGTTTAGGTTTACCCGATCTCGCGCCGCCAGACGCCGATGATGCGATCCAGCAATCGCCCGATCACATTGCGCGGCGGCGTTTCGATGATGGCGAAACCGCGGGTTTCGATGCTGCGGGTCAAAACGCTGCTCAATAGCGGCCCCACGTCCAGTTCAGCCTTGTACAGAGCGGTTTCCGGCGCCCAGCTGCGATCCGGCGCAGCCTTCACCTGGATCGGGCCACCGCTTGGGGCCGCAAGTATGGGCTGTTCGATGCGCGGCACGGCCTGGCCGAACACCGTACGCACCCGGATTGGCATTGCCTCCAACGGCTGACCCTCAAGCCATATTGAGCCGGCCGCCTGGGGTGAGACCAGCGCCAAATCGCGCTCTTCGATGTAGGCCTCGGCGGTAACGCTTGCGCCAGCGACGACACGCAGCAGCGGTTGGTCGTTGCGCACCCAGACCCCCGTCGCCAGTCCTGGATCCAGCCCACGCACCACGCCGCTAGTAGGCGCTCGCAAGATCAGTCGCTCGAGCCGTGCTTCGAGCCCAGAAATTTCCGTGCGCAGGCTCTGCACTTCGGTCTCCTCGATCTGGCCGTCTTCCTGGTAGCCGGCACCGGTGAGATGACGGTCGAGGATCAGCACGAGGCGATCGACTTTAAGCCGGTCCGACTCCAGCTTGTGATCCACATCGGGCGACGAAATGACAATCAGCGGATCGCCCGGCGAAACGATCTGGCCCTCTAGAACAGCCATTTTAGCGATTTCACCGGGTTCAGGTGCGAACACGGCGCGGGCCTGCCCCAGGCGCAACAGAACGGGCGCCATTACTGTGGCCCGCCAGGGGACGACCAGCGGCAGCAGCAAAATCAGCAGACAGATCGAAACGCGCATTGGCCCTAGAAGCGGGCCGAGCCGCTTTCGCGCCGATGCGAACCAGCGAACCACTTCGCGCGAGACCGGCTGAACCAGAAAACAAACCACCACCAGTGCGGCCAGCGCCATTCCCATGGCCGGAAAGACGAAGGCGGCGAGCCCGAGGGCAATGCCGGCGTAAAGCGAGATCCGATAGAGGCCAAGGGCGGCGCCGAAGGCCGTGATCGCGATCTGAGCACGCAGCGGCCAGCCACGTTCGGGCGACGGATCGGGCGCACCAGCCATGAGTTTTCGCGCGCACCAGGCCAGCATCGCCAGCGCGCGCGACTGCAAGTTGTCGATGCCGGTGAGATCGCAAGCGACGAAATAGCCGTCGAAGCGCATCAGTGGATTGGCGTTGATCGCGATCGATAGCAGCACGAGGCTGGTGGCGGCGAACTGCATGGTGTTGCGCAACCAGCCAGGATCGAGAAATGGCCAGGCGGCAAGCGCGAGCACGGCCAGCACCAACTCGGCCCCGACGCCCGCAGCCGCAATGGTAATCCGCTTGCGCCGGTCGGCAATGCGCCATGCGCCGGAGGTTTCCGTGTAGAGCACAGGCCACAACATGATCAGCGACACTCCCATGGATGGAACTTCGACACCGTTAAGCCGGGCCGCATAGGCGTGAGACAATTCGTGTACGCTCTTTGCCACTGTGAGCGCGAGGGCGACGCTGAGCGCACCTTCCAGGCTGAACAGGTGCTCGAAGCCGCTCACGAACTGCCCCCATTGCCGGCCGACCAGGTAGAGAGCGAGCAAGAGCACCAGGCCGATGATCAGCAGAAAGCGGATCGTGAAGAGCGGCCGCACCAGGAAGGCCGTCCGGCGCAGGAACGGGTCGGGCGCAACCAGGGGGATTTTCTTGAACATGAGGGCGCCCAGCCAGGCGCCGGCCTTGGCAAGGAGGCCCTTGGCTTTGGACTTTTTGCGCAAGGCCATGAGCTTAGCGGCGGACACGCGCACGAGGCCGCTGCCAGAGAGAAAGTGCGCGACCTGGGCGACGTGCGCCTTGGTGACGTCAAGCGTGGTTTCGGCGCTGACCGCCGCCGCCAGCGCGGTTGCCTCGCCGATGGACCAGCGCGAGAGTATTTCGAACTCGCGCCAGCCGATGTTGAAATGCGCGTTCGCGGCCGGATCGAGCACGACCCAGCTCGGACTGCCATCCGGCCGGCGCGGCCCGGGGGCGATGGCGATATCCTCACGCAAAGGCGGGAGCGGATCATCCCTGGGCGGAGCGGGTGGTTGGGCAAGGGGGGCGGACATGGGTGACCTGGATTTCAGATTTGACCGGACGCGTCCGTCGTGTGGCTGCCACCCACCCTGCCCTCCCCCTCAAGGGGGAGGCGGTTCCGGCGGTATTGATGACACTCCTGTATCAACATCGACGGACGGACAACCCTCCCCCTTGGGGTGGGGGGCGCCGCACGACGTGAGCACTAAAACCCGACCAGTCGTCGCAAATGCGCCAAGGGCCTGCGCAGCAGCATGTAGGCCAATGGGACCTTGTCGCCGCTGATCTTTGCCGTTCCAGTCAGCCCCAGGCGGGGCTTCGCCGCCTCGCCATCGAACATCGCTTCGCCGATGAATGCCGTCATCTGGTTCGGCATGACGCGGGCGTCGTAGCTGATGCGTGATAGCGTGGCGCGTACCGGCTTGGTTGGTGAGATGGCCAGGAAGAACTCCACGTCCGCGCCGGCATTGACCACCAGCGCGTCCTCGACCGGCACCTGGATCTCCAGTCGTACCGCCTGCGGGTCGGCAATCGACAGGATGCGTTCACCGACCTTAACCGGCCGACCGAGCCATTGTGTCGGGTCTTCAAGCAGCACCACCCCGGCGGCCTTGGCTGAGATATCGGCGCGGCCGAGCCGGCTGGTGGCATAGACCAGGTCGGCCTCTCCTTCGGCCAACTTCGAGCGCGCGACGGAGACCTCGGCGCGCGCGCGGTCGTCCGTAAACGCTTTTTGCTCAAGGCGCTGCCAGTCAGCCGTCAGCACCGAGACGTGCTTGGCCGCGCTATCGCGCTGCGCGGCAAGTTCGGTGGTGTCCAGACGAACCAGAATGTGGCCCGGCGACACTATCTCGTTCGGTTGCACCAGAATGTCTTTCACCACACCATCAATCGGGGCGGCCACGATCGAGGGTTCGATTGGCGTCACCTTGGCGTCGGCCAGGACCGTGAGCGGGACGGGCACGAGGCCGAGCGCCGCCACTGCGACGATGCCCAATGCAGCAATCGGCGCCATCCGCAGCTGCAAACGTGAGCGCGGTCCTTGCAAGGCGACGATGGCCTGGCCGATCGCACTGCCGAGGCGGAGCAGAATGCGCTTTTCGGCTTCGGTGAACGGCTCGGCTCGCAGCAAAATAAGTCCGCCCTCGGAGCGGTTGCGCGGGCCGGTGATGGGCACCCAGCTGGCGGCCGCCGGAACCCAACGGCGCAGGGCGTCAGCGATCCCCTTCGGCAATGCGTCCGGCTCCAGATCCGTTACCACCGCCGGGTCCAGGGTCTTCTCGGCATGGCGCGCCAGCCTGCCGAACCAGCCGATTTGAGGTGCGGTGCGATCCACCGTCAAACCGCCCGAAATGGCTGTGACGCCGCGCGCCCGAGAGCGCCAAATCAGGGCGTGATGGTAGGAGACCACGCGGTTGGTATCGTTGACGGCGATGAAATCGACGGCGGTGACGCTATCGGCCTGCCGCAAGTCACCCTCGATCTGGATCAGCCGCGACAGTCCCAGCACCTGCCGGGAGGGCTCAGCTGCTGTCGATTGTAGCGGCTGCGCCGCTGCGGCCAGGAGCGCACTCATGGCGACCTCGCCATGGCCGTCAGCAGCCGGACCGTTCCGCTCATGCCCGGAATGAGTCTTTGCGTGCCCGCCCCAAACGCCGCCCGCAATTCGATCAACTGCGAGACATTGTCGATGCGCGCACCGATGACAATGACGCGCGCATCCAGCACCTCGCCGGTCTCATCCACCGTAAACTGAATGGGTGTTCCCGGAGCAATGGCGCCGAGGTCCTGCGAGGGGACGAAGGCACGCAATTCCAGATCGTGATCCGAGACGATCTCGAGCAGCGGATCGCGCGCGCCGACGGTTTCGTGGGCGTTGGCGATGCGCTCGACCACGCGCCCATCGAACGGCGCAGCGATGACGCAGTCGCTCACCTGCTTGGCGGCGACGTCGATTTGCGCCTTGGTTTTGCGCAAGTCGGCCGCAGCCAGCTCCACTTGCAGTTTGCTGGTGGCGCCCTTGCTCGCCAGTTCGCGCCTGACCGCCAAGGACGCGGTGGCCGCGTCGGCCTCCGCTACGGCCCGGTCCAGTTCGGCCCGATACGCCGCACAGTCGAAACGCACCAACACATCGCCGGCCTTGAAGGCCTCGCCCGTTTCCGGGCCGATCTGGTCGATGGTGGCCGCCAGACGGCTCGACAGCCGCGCGTGCTTCAGCGGCACCACCAGCCCACGGATGCGGACCGCTGGCGTCTGATTTTCGTTAGCATATGCTGTGAAATCGGCACCCGAGAGCACCAACATCGCGACACTGCCCCATGCGGCCGCAGCCTTGCGCATCTCAGCGCGCCGCAAGAGTGGTGGACGGAATATCCAGCTTCCAATCGTCGATCAGATTGCGCACCTGGGCTCTCAGCGTTGCGACGCTCTGGCGCTCGATCTCGATCGGCAAGCGGTTGGCGCCGACTGAATTCAGGATCCGTCCGTAGGCATTCTGCAGGTCTGAATAGGAGACCAGGTACTGTAGCTCTGAGACCGTGCGCCGCGACAGCGCCACCAAAGCCTCGATCTCTGATCCGGAGGTCGCCTCGGTGCCCTTTGCCGCGACCGAACTCAGCTCGGTATCGACACCCAACAGACGGCCTGCCACGCTGAAATTGTCCTGCGCCAAGGCGTAGCGCTGCAGCGCTATCTGCACCTGAGCGATCACGGCCATGCTGAGCGCGATGCGGCGGCCGTCGGCGACCTTGACGTCCGCCTCTGCGGCACCGATCGAGCGCTCGGCAGTGGCGAGTTCGACCAGGTTCTTGGTCAGGAACCCCGCCGCCGACGTCCACAGGGTACTGCTCAGGAAGCTGTTGCTGTCGAAGTTGCGGCTGGCCTTCAGCTCGATGCCCGGCAGCAGCCGCACATAGGCCGCGTCCACTTCGGTGAGCGAAATGCGCTTTTTATAGTCCTCTTCGCGCAATTCCGGGCGGTTCAGCAGGGCGACGCGTTGCAACTGTGTCGCTGAGGCGTTCAGATGCGGCGCGGCGAGATGCGCCATATCGGGCGTGGCGACTTTGAAATCGGTCCCTGGGGGCACATTGATCAGCGCCGCCAACTCGGCCTTGGCCAACAGCAACTTGCGGCGCACCTCGGTCAGATCCTTCAAATTGCTGAGCAGTTCGCGCTCGACCTTAAGCTGATCTGCCGGCTCGGCGGCCCCGGAATGGCGCACGCTCTGCGAATGCGTGATAGCGCTCTCAATGCGGCTCACCAGCTCGTTCACGCGCGGCAGCAACCGTTCGGCGGAGGCCGCGCGCCAGTAGGCGTCGCGCACGTCCTGAACCATGTTTTGCACCACTTTGAGGCGGCGCTCCTCTGCCACCAGCACATCGTCGGCGCGCTCCTTGGAGTGCAGATAGGTCAGGCCGAAATCGAGCAGGTTCCAGACCGCGCTGAGGTCGGCCGTCTTGACCTCCTTGTCCTCCGAGGTGGAAACTTCAAGCGACTGCGCACCGGTGATCAGCGAGCGGCTTGAGGAGCCACGGAAGGAATCGCGGGCGTTATAGCCAGCGTCGGCCACCACTTTTGGCAGCATGCCGGTGGCGTCCTGCTTCAGCCGCGCGTCGGCCAGACCCAATTCAAGCTGTTTCAGCCGTTTATCGAGGTTGTATTTCAGTCCGCGCGCGATCGCCTCATAGAGGTCGACCGGCCCGCGGATCGGTTCCTGGTCGGCAAACATCAGCCGGCCGTCGCTGGCCACCCGGCCAAGCCGCATCGGCTCGCTCATGGGCGTGGGAATGGCGGCGCAACCGGCCAATCCAGCGCACAGAATGGCGGTGCCGGTCGCCAAAACCGTCCGCCGCGCCGCTAGTCGCGGTCTTGCGCTGGCAACCCAAATCCCCTTGCTCAGCCCCATCGTCTGCCCCTCTCGAGTTGTCCATGTCCGCAGCCTGACGTCTTCTTTTGCCAGCGCATAACCACGTCGATTCGTGAGTTGCGTCAAGACAATACACATCTTGAGGTTGTATTGCCGGGTTGATAACTCAGACCCGGCCAGCCTCCGGATGAGCAGACGGCGGAGGCCTGGCAATACTTAATTCATATAAAATTCGATGTTTCTTGTTTGATAAAACGACGCATAACTTGTCATTAACTATCAAACTATCGCTTCACAATTCGATAACCGTCAGCATGAGAGAACTCATAGCACGGATCGTGTTGCGACCTATTTCATCGACAGTATAAGCATTGAATCGGGCGGCAAGAGAAGCATTATGAAAACAACCAAAGGCACTCTGGGGGACGACTATCTGGTGACCGGCGATCCGGCTGATCAGGTGAAGTACGGCCTCGACGGCAACGACTACGTATTCTCCAACGCCGGTAATGACAAACTCTACGGCGGCGCGGGCAACGACGTCATGGGCGGCGACGCGGGCAACGACCTGATGAAGGGCGGCACCGGCGATGACGCCATGTTCGGCGGCGGCAACGACGACACCATGTCGGGCGGCGCAGATAATGACAAAATGTTCGGCGATGCCGGTCATGATGTGATCAAGGGAAATACCGGCGACGACGTCATTTATGGGTACAATCCCAATGACAGCGTGATCTGGGCTTATAATGACAACGATACAATCTTCGGCGGCAAGGGCAACGACACGGTCTATGCCGGCCCCGGACAAGACGTTGTCTATGGCGGCACGGGCAACGACGCTCTCGATGGCGGCGACGGCGCCGATACCCTCACCGGCGGCCAGGGCACGGACACTCTGACCGGTGGCAGCGGCGACGACCTGTTCATCTGGTCCAAGGGCGATGTCACCAAGACGGCAGGCGTCGATCACCTCACCGACTGGTCGTCGGGGGACGTCATGGACATGACCTCGCTGCTCAAAACCATCACGTCGGATCATGGCGCGCGCGTTCATCTCACCGACAGCGCCGATGGCCAGATGCTCTCCGTCATGCTCAGCAAGAGCGGCGGGTACGTCGATGTCGTCATGTTGGATGGCCAGCACGATCTTGCGGTCGCCGATCTGATGGCGAGCCACGGCCTGCTTATCTAGCTCAGTTTTTACGTCTGTCTCTCTCGCCAGCCCGGAACGGTCTCTGTTCCGGGCTGCTTGCTGTCCAGTGCGCGCTCTGCTCAAGTGCGCTCATGACACTCGCCCAAAAAATGCGGCTGGACGGCCAGGTTGCGCTGGTGACTGGTGCGTCCAGCGGGTTCGGCGCGCATTTTGCCAGGGTGCTCGCCGAAGCCGGCGCGCACGTTGCCCTTGCGGCGCGGCGCCGGGACCGCCTTGAGACCCTCGCTCAGTCGATCCGCACCGGCGGCGGCAAGGCCGAGCCGTTCGCGATGGACGTAACCGACCCCGCCTCGATTGACGCGGCCCTCAGCGCGATCGCGCGAGACTTTGGCCCAGTGCGCATCCTGGTCAACAATGCCGGGATTGCCGAGACCGGGCCGTTCCTCGATCTGACCGATCAGCAGTGGCGGCATCAATTGGACGTAAATTTCGATGGTGTGCTGCGCGTCGGCCGGGCCGTGGCCAAGCGCATGGCCGCTGATGGCAAGGGCGGCAGCATCGTCAACACGGCCTCGGTCGCAGGCTTCATTGTCGGCAAGGGATTGGCAGCCTACTCCGTATCCAAGGCCGCCGTGATCCATCTCACCAAGGCGATGGCGCTGGAACTGGCGCCCATGGGCATCCGCGTGAACGCGCTGGCTCCCGGCTATTTCCCGACCGAACTTAATGAGCACTACCTCAAGTCCGAGGCCGGGCGAAAGATGCTGGCGCGCTTTCCCATGCCGCGCGCGGGACGGCTCGATGAATTGGATGGCCCGTTGCTGCTGCTGGCCTCAGAGGCGGGCTCCTTCATGACCGGAACCATTCTCACTGTCGACGGCGGCACATTGCTGCTGGGCGGCTAACGCTAGAGACGCGACCCCATGATCGATTTCACCCTTCCGCCCGAACATGAAGACATCCGGCTACGGACAAAAGCCTTCGTTGCCCAGCATGTCCTGCCGCTGGAGGTCGACAGAGGCAACTACGACGAACACGAGAACATTCGTGGCGACCTCATGGAAGCCCTGCGCGGCCGGGCGCGCGCGGCCGGTCTCTGGGCTCCCCAAGTCTCCAAGGTGCGCGGCGGCATGGGGCTACCGATGACCGCCCAGGCCGCCATGTACGAGGAGGCGAATTACTCCATCTTCGGACCGGTCTGCTTCAATTGCGCCGCGCCGGACGACGGCAATATGCGTGTGCTCGAACGGATCGCGACTGAGGCGCAGAAAGAGAAATGGCTGCAACCGATCGTCGACGGCCGGGCGCGTGGCGCCATCGTCATGACCGAACCCCATCCCGGCGGTGGCTCCGACCCGACGATGATCCGCACCACGGCGGTGCGCAAGGGCGACCGTTGGGTCGTTAACGGCCGCAAATGGTTCATCACTGGAGCGGGTTGGGCGTCGCACTTCATCCTGATCGCGCGCACGTCCGACGAGCCGAAGCGTCAGCTCACGGCCTTCCTGTTCCACAAGGACAATCCGGGATTCAAAATCCTCCGTAAGGTCCCGATCATGGGACCGGAGGAACACGGCGGGCACTGCGAGCTGGACCTGACCAACCTCGAAATCCCGGACGACGATCGTCTGTTGGATGTCGGCGACGGCATGCGCGTGGTGCAAGCCAGGCTGGTTCCGGCGCGCCTCACGCACTGCATGCGCTGGCTGGGCCTGGCGCGCCGTTCGATGGCGATCGCCGCCGAGTACGTCAGCAGACGCGAGGCCTTCGGCCAAAAGCTTGCCGCGCGCGAAAGCGTCCAAATGGCGCTCGGCGATGTGGCCAAGGATATCCAGATCGGCCGGCTGCTGGTGATGCACGCGGCCTGGACGCTGGACCAGGGCGGGAAGGGGATGAAGGAAACCTCGATGGCAAAGGTTTACGTCGCCAACCTGCTCCATCGCGCCGTCGATACCGCCATCCAGCTGAACGGCGCGCGCGGCTATTCCAAAGACACAATCCTGGAGTGGATCTATCGCTATGCGCGCCAGGCCCGCATTCTTGATGGGGCGGACGAGGTTCACAAGATGATCCTGGCCCGGTCCTATGCCAAGGAGGGCGAGGATTTCTGGCATTGGGGGTAGGCTGATCGTCATGAGGCAGGTCTGCGCCGTTCTACTGGCCGCGATGTTGGGGTGCGCCGTCAGCGCGCCAGCGGGTGCCAATTGGCTGACATCGCTGGGCGAGATCGCCGCGACCACCGGCAAGGTTGCCGGCAAAACCGGCCGATTGGCGGGTGAAGTCAGCGCGGGCCTGGAGAGCGCCGTCAAGGCCATCGCGAAATTACCGGCAGAGTTGCAAAGTGGAGCCATCGCCGCCGAAGCGCTCGATGGGGGCGCATGGCGTTTGCGCAATGCCGCGGGCGAGACCATCACGGCGACCAGTTCAGAAGGCGTACGTGGCGCGCTGGCCGGCCTTTCGGGCGACAGCAAATCCATCACTTTTTTCGTCGGCGAAGACACGGCGTTTTCGGCCCGCGAGGCGCTTGCCGCCCTACCGTCCGATGCAAAACTCCGCCTCGCCGTCGACGAGGCAAGTTTTCCGTTGCTGCGCAAAGGCACTGGCGAGGACGCCAAATTGTTCGCCGAACTGAACGGGACTGTGGTCCTGGCGCTGACCGACCGCAGCCTGTTCGCCGAGACCCTTTGGCAGCTGCAACGGCCACTGGGCAAATCCGGCATCCGCGTTCTGGCCTTAGACGCAGGCGGCCCAAAGACCCTAAGTTCGCTGGCCAAACGCAGCGCCGAGGGCCTGCCGATGGCCGAGGCTATCGACCCGGCGGCGCTCGAAGCTGCGCTCCCATCGCTGCGCGGCCAGACCGTTGTCGTCACCGGCAAGGTCGAGGGGGAGGTGCTGAGCTTTGCCGGCAATTCCGGCGCGGCGGGCACGGTGCGGGTCGATAGTCTGCTGCAAGCCGCCGAACGCTCCGATGTGAACATCCTCGTGCTGGACGCCACGACCGTGAAACAGCCCGGCGGCGCGACCTGGCTGTGGCGCGAACGCGGCATCGCGCACTTGGATGCCGCCATGGCCAAAGCGACACTCGGCGATTTCATTGCCGCGCTGTCGCGTGGCCAAGGCCGGCTGTCGGTTGAAACCGATTGGGGCGCCAGCGGACATTTCCGCCTGTCCGCCAAGCCGTCCGCGACCGACGTGCCTGCCGCCAGCGGCGAGGCCGCTGGCAAGAGTTTCGGCGAAAGCTCGTTGGAATTTGCGGTCGATCTCGCCAGCAAATTGACCGGTAACGTTGCGCCGCAAGCGACCTCCGCCAGCCTCAACAGTCGCAACACGCAATGGGATCTGGACAGCCGGATCATCCCAGGCGTGCCGGCCGGGTTGCAGATGGCGCTGGCCGTCAGCTGGGTGCTCGGGCTCATCGCATTCTACGAGACGCGACGCTGGTGGGCTTTCCTGCAGCGCCGGGTCGCTGGCGTCGCCCCGCCCTTTAGCTGGCTCGGCCGGATCGGTTCGGAGTGTCTTTACTGGCTGATTTTTGCGCCGCTGCTCGGCTGGCTGACCTTTGATGCCCTGGTCATCAAAGTCGTGTGGGAGCAGGTGATGGGCCTGGTTCGGCTGGTGCTGTGGCCATTCCGATGGATGAGCCGCGCCTAGCCAGTGGCAACTGGCCGCCGAGAAAAAAGCAAATCGGCACGCGGCTTTACCTGCGTTTAACGCTGGCCCCGTATAACCGTTCTTGTCGAGTGATCGACATACCCAAAATAAGTTTTGCGTACAAAACACCAAAATCGCTGATGGCACGAAACGGCAAATACCGGCAGTTGACTGTTGTGCTTCTCTGCCTCGGCTTTTCCGGCTACTTCGGCTTTCATGCGATCAAGGGACGACACGGTCTCGAGGCCCGCCTCAGGCTCGACGCCCAGGCAAAGGCCCTCAACGAGCGGCTTTCTGGTCTCGAGGCCGTGCTCTCCCATCTCAAGCGCGACGTCGCTCTGCTTCAAGACAACCACCTGGACGCCGACAGCCTCGATGAGGCAGCTCGCTCCGTGCTCGGCTATGCGGCCGACGGGGACGTGGTGGTGCTGAGGCGGTAGTTACGTCTATCCGCGCGCTGATTGTCATCCGGGCGCCGCGCAGCGTTTTGACGGTGCGCTGCAGACCCGGGATCTCCATCGGGTCTGCCTCGGCGCAACAGCGCAGATGACAATTGTGCGTCGACTGCTAGCCCTGGAACGTAACTTGATTCAGGAACGCCATCAGGCGGCTGGGGGGCTGGCGCCGAACGTTGCCGCGTGGGTGGTGGCTGAGTTGCGGCAGCGGTGCTTCTTCGCGTAGCAACGCAGCGCGGGCCGATTGCACGAAATCGGTTGCGACGGCCGTGGCCGAACCCGCGCGGGACGGCTCGTTCTGGTTGTTGCTGACCAGTTGCACCACGCCGGTGGTGTAATCGCGGGCCGCAAACAGTGTCAGGATCAGGCTCGACAGGATCTGCACGTTCTGCAGCACCACTTTGCCCATGGCGTCGATCAGATCGATCCAGGCTTCCGGGTCGGACGGTCCCTCGCGCAGCTTCCAAGCGATGAGTTTTTCCAGCGAGATCAGTGTCAGGTCCACCTTCATGGTGCGCGCTTCACGGTCGCCGGTCTCACTGATCACCATCTGCAGCCGCGCATCGCGCAGCAGGTTGATGTAGTTCTCGTCGGCGCGGCGCACCGACTGATTGATGTGCTCGGCCAGCTGCATCAGCGTGCGCTCGACCTTCACCAGATCGACCGGTTCGCCATCGGCGCACAGCCGCTCGATTTTTGAGCGCGCCTGCAACAGAGTACCCTCGACGCGATCGAGCGCGGCAGTGGCGGCGGCCATGGCGTAGATGTTGTCGTCAATGTTGCGCAGGCTGAGGTCGTAGGACTGCCGCATGGCGGAGTTCTGCGTGATGACTTGCGTCTGCTGGCGGTAGGGAAGCTCGGCGGCTTCGATATTCTCGGCCAGGTCCCGTATGCGAAGATGCTGCTGCTGACGACCGGCGGAGTTTCTTGGGGCAGTTTCGTTGGGCCATGCAAGAGTGCGGTTCACGGGTGTCCCTCCAAACGCAATACGAATACCAGAACGCGCAGCCATCAGCGTTGTCGCCAGAGACTGCGGCGCAATTGCGTTGCAGGCATGACGCTTTCGGGCCAATCGGCGCGGCATTCGTTAATGGATAATGGCAATGCCCCGTGCGCTATCCGGCACAGGCCCCGCTGCGCCACAATTGGATCACGATGGTCGGCTGTAAGTTTGGTGGGCTGCAGCAGGCAACTGCTGATCTATGCCGCGCATCCACGCGTACGGCCGGGGGGGCCGATGGCTGCTGACAAAACATTTGGCGGACTTACCGACGTCCCGCGCTCCCTTGCGTCCGGCAACGAACCTGTGTCGGCGCTGCAGACCGAAGTGATGAGCGCGGTGCGTGGCGCCATCTCCAATGTCATGGCTGGCCAAGCCAAGGGCATCGACCTTACCGGTATCGACCTCGATTTTTCTCCAACCAAGGTTGCCGCGCGCTTGCCAGCACTGCTGGCAAGACCGGATCAGGCGCTAGCCGAGTTCGCCGCTCGTCCGGCCCCGCGAAATAAGACGGGTTCGCGCATCGCTGTGGTCGCATTTATCGCGTTGGCAGCTGCTGGCGGCACGGGCGCGGCTTGGTTTCAAGGTGTCCCAGGCGCGACCCAGCCGGCGGCGGCTCCGGCAGTCGCTGCCTCGGTGGATAGTTTGCTGGCGCCCGCAGCTGCGAAACATGCCGCCGTGGTCGTCCCCGCGCAGCCAGCCAAGCTCGAGTCCGCCTCGAAGGCGGAGCTGACGCCGATCGTTGCGACCGTTCGCGTGCCTGCCGCCGCACCGCAACCAACTCCAGATGTTGCCGCCCGCGCCCGCAGGTTGCTCGAAAGCGGTCAGATCCGGGAAGCCCGCGCGCTGTTGCTGGGCACGCCCGATACCGCACGCTCCGACATCGCGCTGATCCTGGCTCGCTCGTTCGACGGCAATTATCTGCAGACACTGACGCACAGCGACGTCGCCCCCGACAGCGCGCAAGCGCGGCGCTGGTACCAACGCTGGTACGACCTGGCCTCGAAAGACGGATCAGTGCCGGCGACCGTGCGCCTCGACCGCCTGTTGCAGTCGCTCCCGTAGGGCACTGGCGTTACCCTGTGTCAGGCACTTGGGTGCGTGAGACCCAGTCGGGCGCTAGCCCTCGATTTTGCTGAAGTCGGCAACCGCACGCGTCGCTGCGCGGATCTGGGCGAGCAGGTTGAGCCGGTTCTTGCGCAAGGATGGCTCGTCGGCGTTGACCGTGACCTTGTCGAAGAACGCATCCACCGGCGCGCGCAGTCTCGCGATGGCCGTCATGGCCGCCGAGAAGTCTTCGCTGGCGATGGCTTTGCTGGCAGCGTCAGTCGCCTCTGAGATGGCCTTGGCGAGCGCTTTTTCTTCGGGCAGTTCCAACTTCTTTGCATCGATTGCGTCCTCGAAGGTCGTCTTGTCCTTCTTTTCCTCGATGCGCAGAATGTTGGCCGCGCGCTTTGCGCCGGCAAGCAGGTTCTTGCCGTCGTCAGTGGCGAGGAAGGCGGAGAGCGCTTCAACGCGGCGAACGATCATGAGGAGATCGTCCTGAATACCTGGCCCCATTACTGCCTCAACCAGATCGTGCCTCGCGCCTTGTTCGCGGAGCTGGACTTGAAGCCGATCAGCAAAGAAGCCGATCAAGTCAACCACGGAAGAAGAGAGCAATCGTCCACGCAATCGATGGATGGGTAAACCTGTAGCATCAGCAGCCCACCCAGACCTCTTGTCGGGACGAACCCGTTCCAAGTGATCTTGAGCTAGGTCGCCTAACGGCACTCGCAGCTCATTTTCCAATATGATCCGTACCACGCCCAACGCTGCACGCCTCAACGCGAACGGGTCCTTTGATCCAGTCGGCCTCTCATTAATTTTCCAGAAGCCGACCAGCGTATCCAACTTGTCCGCCAGCGCCACCGCGATCGCCACCGGCTCGTTCGGCACGCCATCGCCCTGCCCGCGCGGCCAATAGTGCTGCTCCAGCGCATGTGCGATCTTTGGGTTGATGTGCTCGGCCTCGGCGAGATAGCGGCCGATCAGCCCCTGCAGCTCGGGGAACTCTCCGACCACGCCCGAAACCAGATCGGCCTTGCACAGCTGGGCCGCCCGGCCGGCGAGATCGGGTTCGGCCTTGACCAACGGGGCGATGTCGCGCGCCAGCTCGGTGATGCGCTCCATGCGCTCCCACTGGCTGCCGAGTTTTTGGTGGAAAGTGATGCCTTTCAATTCGAAGTGCATCGGTTCGAGCTTGCGCTTGAGGTCGCCCTCCCAAAAGAACTTCGCATCCGACAGCCGCGCTCGGATTACCTTCTCGTTGCCGCCGACAATGGTTGCTCCGCCATCCTCGGCCTCGAGATTGGCGACCAGCAAGAATTTGTTGGCGAGCTTTTTGGTTTTAGGATCGCGCAACGAGAAACATTTCTGATGCGCCTTCATGGACGTCGTCAGCACCTCACCCGGCACGACGAGGAAGGCCTCATCGAACGATCCCATCATGACGACGGGCCATTCCGTGAGCCCTGCATTCTCGTTGAGCAGCGCCTCGTCCTCGATCAATTCGAGTTTGTACTGCGCAGCGAGCTTACGCGCCTCGCCGCCAATGATGGCCGCGCGCTCGGCCGGATCGATGAGCACTTTCGCGGCTGCCAGCTTTTTGCGATAGTCGGCGAAGTCTTTGACCTCGATGGGGCCTTTGGAATGGAACCGATGGCCAGAAGTGACGGCACCCGAGACCAACCCATCGATCCCAAACGGCACGACTTTGCCGCCAAGCAAGCACAGCACGCTCGTTAAAGGACGCACCCAGCGCATCTTGCGGTTGCCCCAGCGCATGGATTTCGGCCAGGCGAATTTCGCGACCACGGCGGGCACGAGCTCTGCAACGATGGCTGCCGCCTCGCGTCCCGGCTTCTTGATGCGGGCGACGTAGAAATCACCTTTCTTGTCGTTGACCACGGTCGCCTCGGCCAGCGAGGCGAGGCCTGCCGCCTTCAGAAACCCCTGCACCGCCGCCTCGGGCGCGCCGACGCGCGGCCCCTTGCGCTCGTCCTCGACATCGGCCGATTTGGCGGCAAGGCCCTCGATGACAACGGTCAGCCGGCGCGGCGTGACGAAGGACTCGGCCTCGCCATGCCCAAGCCCCGCCGCCTTCAGTCCATCCGTCAGGGCGCCCATCAAATCCTCGGCCGCCCGGCCCTGCATGCGCGCGGGAATTTCCTCGGAGAAGAGTTCGAGCAGCAGTTCGGCCATGGGGGCGTCCTTGGGGCGGCGAGGGGATGAGGATGTCAATAATGAGTGCTTAAGCGCTTCGCGCTGGGTTGTGAAGCTGGCTGCGATACGGCCGCCTTGCACATTTCAACGCATACACCTACTACATCAGCGAGGACCAGGACCGTCGGCTAAAAATGAAGGCGCGTGACCGAGGGGTCCCCGTCGCGGATCTTGCGCGCGCCGGCATCGATAAGGAACTTGATGAGGCCGCCGCCGACCCAGATTGGCGCGATCTGCTGTTACAGGTCACAGTTTGGAACTGGCTGACGCCCTCATCGCCGTTGCCGCCGAGCACCATGAATTGAAACTTGTTACCC
>JAYUAJ010000298.1:0-4135 GCA_043741375.1 Hyphomicrobiaceae bacterium
AAGATGGCGCTGAGGGATGATCTGACAGTTACGAAGGGCGAGCGCGGCCGGCCGACCTTCGTGACAGGTTCCGAAGCGCGGGCCATGGGGCACCTTTACCGCGCCCGCTCCGACGCGATCCTGGTTGGCGGCGGAACCGTTCGCGACGATGACCCGGAGTTGACGTGCCGCTTGCCTGGGATGGAGGATCGCTCGCCCATCCGCGTTGTCCTGGATGGAACGCTCGCGGCCTTGACCCCGGAAACCAAACTCGCAAAGTCGGCGCGCGCAACCCCGGCCTGGGTGATGACGAGCGCTGCGGCCCCGCCGGACAAGCGCAAAGTGTTGGAGGACTTGGGCGTTCGGGTTCATATCGTCGAGGCCACAGCCAATCGCCTCAACGTCGACGCCGTCGCCAGATTGTTGGCGGACGAAGGCATCACGCGGCTCATGATCGAAGGCGGCCCAACTGTCTGGCAGGCCTTTGCGGATCGCGGGTTCATCGATGAGGCGATCATCTTCGTGAATTGGACAGAAACTGCGATGAGATATTGGAAAGACAACGCGGCTGACGCGCCCAATACCTTCGCGGGCCTGACGCGCCTGAAAAACACTCCCGCCATGACCCTCGTCGAACAGGGCGACGTCGGCAGGGACAAATTCTTCCGCTTTCAACGATTGGGGGCCTGATGTTCACCGGCATCGTCACAGACATCGGCGAGGTTGTCGCCCGCGACGCCGGCCGCATCACCATCGCTTGCCACTACCCGGCCGAAAGCATCGCGCTTGGCGCGTCCATCGCCTGCGCGGGCTGCTGCCTCACCGTTACCGAGGTTCGGGCGCATAATGACGACCGCACCGCCTTCAGCGTCGACGTCTCGAACGAAACCTTCGCCCTCACCAACCTTGACACCTGGCGCCCCGGGTCGCGGATCAACCTCGAACGTTCTCTGAAACTCGGCGACGAAATGGGCGGGCACATGGTCGCCGGGCACGTCGATGGCGTGGCAAAAATACTCTCGATACGCCCCGATGGCGACAGCGTGCGCTACGTTTTCGAAGTCGCGCCCGAACTTGCCCGCTTCGTGGCGCGCAAAGGATCGGTCGCGCTGGACGGGACATCGCTCACCGTCAACGAGGTCGAGGGCGACACGTTCGGTGTCAATCTCATCCCGCATACGCAAAAAGTGACAACGTGGGGCGCGGCGCGCCAAGGCGACGGCGTCAATTTCGAGGTGGACCTGATGGCCCGCTATGTGGCAAGGCTCGGGGAAACCTCCCCACAACGCTGAGCCAAACCCCACATGGTCTTGCGCCATACCGACTCCGTTGCCGCCGCGTCCGCCGTTCAGGGCGCGCGCGTGCTGATTCTCGAAGCTCCCTACTACGCCCACATCACCAACCCGCTGGCCGAGGGCGCCATGGCCGTGATCGCCGCCGCCGGAGGCGCTGCCACCCGCTTCGCCGTGCCCGGTGCGTTGGAATTGCCGCAGGCGCTGGCCGCCTTCGTCCACGCCGACCGTATCGGCCGCTTCGCCGGCCCGGCCAAAGCCTACGATGGCGCCGTCGTGGTCGGGTGCGTGATCCGAGGAGAAACCTCGCACTACGACACCGTCTGCAACGAGGCCAACCGCGGGCTGATGCAGGTCGCGCTGCGCCACGGCGTGCCGGTCGGCAACGCCATCCTCACGGTTGAGAACGAGGCGCAGGCGCTGGCCCGCACCGACGGCGGCAGGGCCAACAAGGGCGGCGATGCGGCGCGTGCCTGCTTGGCGCTGATCGGCCTGCAGCGCCAGCTCGGACCCGTCTCGTGAGCGCCCCAATGACCGGCGACGATGGTGCTCCCGCGCCCAGCAAACGGCCTCGATCGGCCGCGCGCCTGGCCGCTGTGCAGGGCCTTTATCAGATGGACCTGGCGGGCACCGACATCACCGAAGTGATCGCGCAGTTCGCCACCCGCTTCGGCGCTGACGGCGAGGGCGGCGCGCCCGATATCGCTGATCGGCTGTTCTTCGCCGAGCTTTTGCGCGGCGTGGTGCGCCGGCAATTGGATATCGATCCCCTCATAGACGCCCGGCTCGCCGGCGGCTGGCGCCTGAACCGTCTCGACAGCATTTTGCGCGCCATTCTGCGCTCCGGCGCCTTCGAACTGGTGGAGCGCCGCGACATTCCCGCAAAAGCGATCATCTCCGAGTATGTCGACGTCGCCAAAGAATTCTTCACCGGCGACGAGCCGAAGGTGGTGAACGGCGTGTTGGACAAGCTGGCGCGCGAGCAACGGCCGGGCGAGGTGGGGCATGGCTGACGATGCACTCGCGGCCACCGCCGATCCGGGGACGGACGACACGATCGCCCGGCGCAACGCGCTGATCCTGGCGCTGGCTCAAGGCTGCACGGGGTTCTGCGCCACCACGGTCGTCATTTTTGGCGGCTACGTCGGGCTAACGTATGCGCCCGACAAGACGCTGGCGACCCTGCCCATCACGACCATGATGATCGGCGTCCTCTTTGGCACGCTGCCAATGGCCGCTATCATGCAGCGCTTCGGACGCCGGACAGGCTTCCAACTCGGGGCCGTTTTCGGCATACTCGCTGCGCTGACGTGTGTTCGCGCGATCGAGGTCGGTAACTTCTGGCTGTTCTGTCTGGGAACTCATCTATTCGGCTATTATCAATCCTCGGCCAGTTACTACCGCTTCGCCGCCGCCGACATGGCGAGCCCGAAATTCCGCCCCACCGCGATATCCTGGGCGCTGGCCGGCGGCCTTCTTTCGGCGTTGATCACGCCGGAAGTCCTCACGCGCACGCGCGAACTCTGGGTGCCTTTCGCCGCCTCCTATATGGCCTGCGGGGTCGCGGCCGTGCTGGGCTTGGCTCTGGTGTCGCAAGTCCGCATTCCAACCCCGAAGGCGCTCGCCAAGGACGCCCCCAGTGGCCGGCCCTTGCGCGAAATCATCAGCCAGCCCCGTTTCATCGCGGCGCTGGCGGCTGGCATCGTCTCGTACGGCATGATGAACCTCGTCATGACGGCGACCCCGCTCGCCATGGCCGCCTGCAGTTTTACGCCCGACGACGCCTCGCACTCCATCCGCTGGCATATCCTCGCCATGTTCGCCCCGAGCTTCTTCACGGGCAATCTGATCGCCCGCTTCGGCCGCGTGCCGATGGCTCTGATCGGGCTGGTGCTGCTGGCAGGCTGTGCGGCGGCCGCGCTCTCCGGCATTACGCTGACGAATTTTACCGTGGCGATGGTCGCGCTCGGCCTGGGCTGGAATTTCAGCTACATCAGCGCCACCACGATGGTCACCGACTGCCACACGGCCGAAGAGCGGACCAAGACCCAGGCCTTCAACGACCTGTGCATTTTCGGCTTCGTGGCGTTCACGTCCTATCTAGCGGGCCGCTTGCTCAACACCACCGGCTGGACTGGTGTGAACCTGACGCTGATCCCTTTCGTGATCCTGGCCGCCGCGCTGATCATCCTGGCGCCGCGGTTCGGCAAAAGGGTCGCGAGTTAAGCTCAGACCGCAAAAGCAGGAGGACCTAAGGGTGATCGCCCCCGAAATTTCCGTCTCCCGCTGGTTCAACTGCAAAGAGCCGCTGACGCTCGCCAAGCTGCGCGGACGCCCCGTGTTGCTGCACGCCTTCCAGATGTTGTGCCCCGGATGCGTCGCCCATGGCACGCCGCAAGCGGAGCGGGCGCATAAGATGTTCCGAAAAACCGATCTCCAGGTCATTGGTCTGCACACGGTCTTCGAGCACCATTCCGCCATGACGCCGGTGTCGCTGGAGGCCTATATTCACGAGTACCGCCTGACCTTCCCGATCGGCGTCGATGAGGCGGGCGAAGGAACGCCGATCCCGGTCACCATGGGCCGCTACAACATGCAGGGCACGCCGACCTCGGTGCTGATCGGCCGCGATGGAACGCTGCTACACCAGGGGTTTGGCCAGGAGGACGACATGGCGATGGGCGCGCTGATCGCGACGGCGATTGGCGGCGGATCGTTGGGTTGATTGCGGCGGCGGGATTACCCCAAGGACTTCGCCCAACCCGAATACCAAGACTTGAACAGCTTGAGCTGTTTGTCCGCATACGCCTTCTGGCTTGGCGACAGCACGTCGCTCGCCTCGAAATGCAGCGCGTATTCCGGGC
>JAYUAJ010000299.1:0-9578 GCA_043741375.1 Hyphomicrobiaceae bacterium
GGCGCCAACAAGCAGATGATTTACCACTACTTCGGCAGCAAGGACCTGCTGTTCTCGGCGGCGTTGGAGGCAGAGTATGCACAGTTCCGTGCGGCCGAGAAGGCGCTGGATCTCGACCGCCTGGACCCGATAGACGCGCTGCGTACGCTGGTGATCTTCACCTGGCACTACTATCTCGAATTCCCAGGTTTTGTGCCCATGGTCAACAGCGCCAATCTGCACAAGGCGCGACATCTGGTGACTTCGGAAGTCATTCGCGACACCAGCCCACCTTTTATAGCGCGCATGAAACGCATTCTCGATCGCGGAGTGGCCAGGGGCGTGTTCCGCAGCAACATCGACCCCGTGCAGTTGCAGATCACCATCTCGGGTTTGAATTTTCACTACCTAACCAACCGCTTTACCGGCGCGATCGTCTACCAGCGCGATCTGATGTCGCCAAAGGCTTTGAAGGCGCGACTAACATTCAATCTCGAAACGGTCATGCGGCTTGTCTGCACCCCGAAAACATTGGCGAAATTGGAGCAGCTGGAATGCGTGGCATAGCACTGGTCACAGGCGCGCGGCGCGGCATCGGCCGGGCGATAGCACTTGCGCTGGCCGGCGATGGATTTGATGTGGCGGTCAATGATCTCACCCCGTCGCCCGAGTTGACCGCGACCTGCGCGGAGATCGCCAAGCTGGGCCGCAGGGCCGTCGCGGTGATCGGCGACATCGGCGCGGTCGATCAGCATACGCGCATTCTCGACGAGGCCGAGGCGGCGCTCGGGGTTCTCACGACTCTGGTCAACAACGCTGGCGTATCGGTGCTGGTGCGCGGCGAATTGCTGGACGTGTCGCCCGAGAGTTACGACCGCTGCCTCGATATTAATACCAGGGGTACGTTCTTTCTGACGCAGGCCTTCGCCAAGCGTCTGCTCGCGCGGCCGCGCCAACCTGATGTTCATCACAGCATCGTCAATGTGTCCTCGGCCAACGCCGTCGCCCCGTCGATCGCGCGCGGCGAATATTGCGTCTCAAAGGCCGCCATCGCCATGGTTACAAAGCTATTCGCAGCGCGGCTCGCCAATGACGGTATCGGCGTTTACGAGATCCAACCGGGCTTCATCGAAACCGACATGACCGCTCCCTCGAAGGCGAAATACGAAACGTTGATCGAGGGCGGCCTGACGGTGATCAAACGTTTCGGCCAGCCAGAAGAGGTGGCGCGCATCGCCTTGACTATGGCCAGCGGCCTGCTCCCCTACACCTGCGGTCAAGCGGTGGCCGCCGATGGCGGCCTTCTCAGCGTGAGGTACTGACCATGACGACAATCAGACTGCCGACGAAAGCCGGCGTGATGGAAGACTATCGGCTGTCCGGCGCGCCGATCCCCGTCAAACGCCCGGCGGCGCCGTTCAACCGCATTGCGCTTGCGGCCGCCCATATCGTCGTCAAACCGCTCAGCGATGCTGACCCTTCTGGCGCGCCGGATATCGACTGGGGGCCGACCATCGCCTTTCGCCAGCATCTGCTGGACTTGGGACTTGGCGTCGCCGAAGCGATGGATACCGCGCAGCGCGGCATGGGCCTGACCTGGGAGGGGGCGCATGAGCTGATCAGGCGCTCGCTGGCTGCTGCCGAGGGCCGCAAGGGCGCCATGATTTACTCAGGCGTCGGGACCGATCATCTCGATCCCAACGACGCCCGTTCGCTGGACGACGTGATCAAGGCCTACAAACAGCAGCTCCACGCCGTCCAGAAACTCGGCGGCCGCGTCATCCTGATGGCGAGCCGCGCGCTGGTGCGCGTCGCTAAGTCGCCGGCAGACTACGCGAAAGTGTATTCCTCAGTGCTCGCCGAAGCCGAGCATCCCGTGATCTTGCATTGGCTTGGCGAAATGTTCGATCCTCAATTGGCGGGCTATTGGGGCGGGAGCCGTTTTCCAGACACAATGGAGACGGCGCTCGGCCTGATCGGAGCGAATGCGCGCAAGGTCGAGGGCATCAAGATCTCGCTGCTGGACGCGCAAAAGGAAATCGATATGCGCCGCCGCCTGCCCAAGGGCGTGCGCATGTACACCGGCGACGACTTTAACTATCCCGAGTTGATTGCAGGCGACTCGAAGGGGCACAGCGAAGCGCTGCTCGGCATCTTCGACGCCATTGCTCCGGCCGCGAGCGCAGGCCTCGCAGCGCTGGCGGTCGGCGATACTGCCAAGTACCACGCGCTCCTCGATCCTACAGTTCCGCTATCCCGCCTGATTTTTCGTGCGCCTACGCAGTATTACAAGACGGGCGTCGTTTTTCTCGCCTGGTTGAACGACCACCAGGACCACTTCGTGATGGCCGGCGGCCAGCAGGCGATGCGGCCCATCACCTATCTTTCCGAGGCTTTCCGGCTGGCGGATCAGGCTGGACTGCTCGGCGATCCGGACAGGGCGGCGAAACGCATGCGGTCGTTGTTGGCGGTTTATGGCGTGGAGTGACAGATGCGTTCACTTACCGGCCATCCTGAACTCTGCGCGATCAACACGGCCACGCTCGGCTTCCGGACGCCTATCGGCGAGGCGATCGACGCCGTCGCCAGGGCCGGCTTTGGCGGCATCGCACCCTGGCGGCGGGAGGTCGAAGGCGGCAACGTCATTGCCATCGCCAAGCAGATCCGCGACGCCGGGCTGAAGGTGACGGGCTATTGCCGCTCCGCCTATTTGCCGGCCACGACGCGAGAGGAGTTCCTGGCCAACATCGAAGACAACAAACGCGCCATTGCGGATGCAGCGACGCTTGGCGCTTTCTCATTCTTCCTGGTGGTAGGCGGGCTGCCGAAGGGATCGCGGGACATTTCCGCCGCCCGCGCGCAAGTCGGCGAGGGGATCGCGCAGTTGGTCGAGCATGCTAGTGCGCATGGCGTCCGGCTTGCTTTGGAGCCGCTGCATCCGGTGTATGCGGCTGATCGCAGTTGCGTGACGTCGCTCGCCGAAGCGCTCGACATCTGCGAACGCATCGAGCCGGGCGCGGGCGCCTCCCCAATTCTGGGGGTCGGCATCGACGTTTACCATGTCTGGTGGGACCATCAGCTTGCCGCGCAGGTTAACCGCGCCGGCGCCGCTAACCGCATTTTCGGCTTCCACGTCAACGATTGGCTCAATCCGACCCGCGACATCCTCAATGATCGCGGCATGATGGGTGACGGCGTGATCGATATCGCGAGCATCCGCAGCCGGGTGGAAGACGCCGGATATTCGGGCCTGGTCGAAGTCGAGATCTTTTCCAATCTCGACTGGTGGAAGCGCCCCATGGACGAGACACTGTCGATCTCGAAGGAGCGTTTTGGGTCGGCGTGCTGAGTTTCCCCCGGGGCGCATCGGATTAACCAATACTGGCATTAGCACTGCATCGAGATGGCTTGCGCCCGGCCTGCCGGTCTATATGTTGCCCAGCCGAACACCTTGAACAACCTGACCCGAGCGGGCACGCGCCGCAAGCAACCGGTTCGCGCGGAGGCGTTCAACATCGCCGAGCGTCGATGCATTTCGAGGGCCGCCCAAGTATGTCGGTGTCGCGGTTCAAAATTGTTTCGGGAGCTTTCTGGACAGCCGGTGCGTTCGCGCTCAGTCAGGGTTTGCGTCTGGCGACCAACATCATTCTGGCGCATCTTTTGGCGCCAGAGCTGTTCGGCATCTCCCTGCTGATCAACAGCCTGCGAACTGGCATCGACCTCCTCTCCGACGTCGGCATCGGCCAGAATGTGATCACACACGCCAAGGCCGAAGAGCCCGACTATTACAACACCGCATGGACGCTGCAGCTGGTGCGCGGGCTATTGCTCTGGATGGTGTGTTGCCTGATGGCCGCGCCACTCGCGTCACTGTACAACGCCCCGATCCTTGCCACGGCGCTGCCGGTATCGGCGTTCTATTTTGTCTTCGGCGGGGCCGCGTCTGTCAGCCCGTTTCTGGCGCAAAAGCGCATGCTGGTCGGCCGCATCAACGCATTTGAATTGATGATGGATGCCGCCGCGGCCGTCTGCCTGGTTGGTATGGCTCTGATCACCCGAACCGTCTGGGCCTTGATCCTGGGCAGCCTGCTGCTGGCTGCCCTGAGGATGGTGGCGAGCCACTTTCTTCTGCCTGGCCTCAAGATCGGGTTCAAATTTGATCGCGGCTACGCACGCGAAATCCTCAACTTCGGTAAGTGGATTTTCATATCGTCCATCGTCTATTACTTCGCGGGAACCTACGACCGTCTGTATCTGGCAAAAGTCGCGCCGCTTGGACTGCTTGGCATCTACGGCATCGCGCGGACCTTCTCCGATCTTGTGTCCGCGCTTGTCGTTCGCATGAGCAGCTATTTAATCTTTCCACTGATTGCCTCCAAAGCCGACGGGAGCCGGGAGGAGCTGAGGGCGAGTGTATCCAGCCTGCGGCTCCTGTTCCTTCTGGTATCCGCGATCGGTCTTGGTATCTTTGCAGCCGGCGCCGATCTCATGATTGCGCTGGCCTACGATCAGCGCTACCACGCCGCAGGCTGGATGATTTCTTTGCTCTCTGTCGGCGCCTGGGTTTCCATCCTTTGCAGCGTCAACGAGTATGCGCTCCTGGGTTTGAGGCGCCCTCTCTATGGAGCCACGGCAAATGGCCTCAAGTTCGCCTGGCTGCTGATCGGCCTGCCGCTGGCCTACTTCGTCTACGGCATTATCGGCGTCACCGTCGCCGTTGGCCTGAGCGATCTATCACGCTATATCCCCATCTTCATTGGTGGGCGCCAACTGAACTTCTCGTTCGGCAAGCAGGACGCTGGCGCAACCGTTGTCCTGCTGGTGACGTTGGCGGCCGTCGAGTGGCTGCGTTGGTCACTCGGGTACGGTACCTCGTTCGACAGTCTAGTGACCGCGTTGCCAGCATAATTTGGACATTTTGGGCCAAGCGATGACACTGACAGAACATGACATTTACCTTGTACGTCCGATCTCTTTCCACCAACCGCAGAGCCGTGATAGGGGGTCAAGCATTGCGGCGACCGATTCTCTTGCCCGAGACGCAATCGCCGCAGGGGCGTCCCGGCGCTATGCGTGGATCATCCTTACCCGACTGCAAACCACCCGCTGGGGCCCAGCATGACAATGAATGAAAGGCGCACGTCGATCGCAGTCGCCATTTGCACCTACAAACGCAACGAGCCCCTGGCCGTGCTCTTGGACCAGCTGATCGTGTGCGCGACACGGCTGGGCAACCGCGGCGCGGTGGGGGTGGTCGTGGTCGACGATTCCTGGGATGGCATGGCCGAGGCCGTGGTCAAAAAATATGCAGGGTGCTTCGAACTGGGCATTGAGTACCGCAAGTCGGGCCGCCAGAACATCTCGATCGCGCGCAACCTGGCCATCGAAACGGCCTGCCAAATGGCCGAATGGACGGCCATGACCGACGACGACTGCGTGCCAATCACCGATTGGCTGGACGAACTGCTTGACACTCAGGCCGCGACCGGCGCCGACACCGTAACCGGTACCATGGTGCGCCGCGTGCCGCCGGGTTCGCCAAAGTGGCTAACGGACGAACCGTTCCTGGGCGTAGGCCATTGGAGCCCGGCGGATCAATCGGAATTGACCGTTGCATCGACCTTCAACTCAATGATATCAAGCCGCTGGCTGAAGGAACATGCCGAGATCCGTTTCAGGCCCTCGCTGGGCGTAGTCGGCGGTGAGGACATGGTGTTTTACCGTGCCGCCCACGACGCTGGGCTTCGGATCGTTTTCTCCAAGAATGCGTTCGTCTATGAGGACGAGCCACTGGCGCGCGCAAATTTGGCCTACCAGCTGCGGTTGTTCCTCTGGCAGGGCAACAGCTCGTATGTAACGAGTACGCACAACGGGATATCTCCGGTCAGGATGTTTTTGCACGGAGGAAAGTCGATGGTTCGGGCCCTCGGCCATCCGGTCGGTCGTCTGGTTCGCGGGCAGAGGCCACAGCTGCGCTACACACTCGCGCTCGCTTTGCATGCCGCAGGCAAGCTGATCGGCCCATTCGGCGTTCGCATCAACCACAAGTAGACGGCGGTTTCGAGGGTCCCAGCGACGCGGCTCCGCATCAAGGACCAGGGTCGAACGCTTACGTCTGGTAGCGCGACATCAAGTCGGCTATTATACAAATCGCACGTTGGACTAACCAACTCGGCTATAAGTGTTTAGAGTCCGCTGCCTAGCGGGATCCGTTCAAGTGTTCGCTAAGCTCGCGCTGCGGCGAAGTAATTCGTGTAAGGATTAGAGATATGCAGAATATTCGTCGCGGGCTTTCGAGTGGCCTTGGTCGCAGTTTCGTAACGACGGTTCTGGTATCTCAGTTGGCATGCGTTGTCGCGACCTTGTCCGGGCCGGTGCTGGCCGCCAGCGAAACCATCCAGGTGGTCGCCAGTCCAACCAAGCCAGCCGACGCAAGTTCAGTCTCCGTCTCATCGACCGGGGTCGGACGCTACCTTCTGGACAGCGGCGACAAGATCAAAGTGCGTATCTATCAGCGAGACGACTTGTCGGGCGATTTCTTAGTCGGAACGCAGGGCACCATTTCGTTGCCCTTGCTGGGCACCTTCAGGGTTGCCGGGTTGGATGAAGATCAGGTGCGCGGGGCGATTTCGGAAGCTGCCCGTAAGGTCATGGAGCGCAGTGTCGATGTCGTCGTCGATGTGGCCGAGCGCCGTCCGGTCTACATCGTTGGGTACGTTGAAAGGCCTGGTGTCTATCCGTTCGCCCTTGGCATGACCGTTGTGCACGGCTTGTCGATGGCCGGAGGCGCGTATCGTCCGGCAGCAGCCAATCGTATTCTCGATTTCGGCCGTGAGCTCAGTCAAGTTCAAACGGACACAGAGACGTTGAAACGCAATGTGGTTCGGTTGGCCAGACTGCGCGCCGAGCTCGAGGGCAGGCCGTTCGCCGATGTCCCACCGGAATTGACCGTTTTGACAGGCGCGGCCGAAGCCCACGATCTGGTGGATCGAGAGCGGCGCTTGCAGGCCAGCGAGTTCGAGACGCGCCAGAGTCAGCAGTTCGCGAGCAAGCAGTCGCGCGACTTGGCCAAGCAAGAGCTTGAGGACTTGCGCCAGAAGGTAGCGCAGATCGACAACCAACTCAGGCTCAATCAGACCCGCAAGTCTGCCTTGAAGACTCTGGTCTCAAAGGGTTTCACGCGCACGCTGCAGGTCACCGATGCCGAAACGAACGACGCCACGCTGACTCTTGGCAAGCTCGACATCCTCGCCAACATCTCGCACGCAACCAGGACCTATGAAGAACTCAAGTCCGATGCGGCGACCAAGGAATCGAGCCGGCGCCAGGAGTTGGAGACCTTGATAAATGTCCTCACGGTACAGAATGAAGCCATAAAGCGGGCACGGCAAGTCGCCGATCAAACGTTACGCCAGAATGCCCCGCTGGCTGACTATAATGGCGAAACCCGCTTGAACTATTCGCTGATGCGACGGACGGCAAAAGGCTTTGTAACGATTGATGCAACGGACGTGACGGCGTTGCTTCCCGGTGATGTATTGCGCGTTGCACTGCAGCCGACAATTGCCGTTTCGGCGAATTGACGGCCACCGATACTCGCTACGCAACGCAATCGAGAACCCGACAGCTCAACACTAGGCCATCAAATCCACGAGATGTGCGCAGGCGAGCATCAGGCCCAATGCTGACTCCGACGTCAGGTACGCCCCGCATGATCCCGCGACGCCAACTAACAAGTTCCACAGTCTTGATTGACGAGGACCATCAATGTTGTGTTAAGTGCGGTGCGGATCGACTTGCGTCTCGACCAGTGCCTTGCGCGTTGAAAATGATCGGCTTTCAGGACTGAAACATGCGCATTGGCTACCTTGTAAGCGTGTATCCGGTTCCATCTCACACGTTTATCAGACGCGAAATCGAAGCTCTTCGCAACCACGGGCTGCAAATCGAGACCTTCAGCATCCGGCGCCCGTCGCCGGACGAGTTGAAGTCGGCTCAAGACACCTCAGCATACGGCGAAACCTGGTATCTCCTGCCGGCGCGCCCGTTAACGCTTCTGGCCGCGCATTGCGCTGTGCTTCTCACGCAGCCGTTGACGTATCTGCGCGTATTTATCAAGGCGCTGCGTCACCGCCCGCCGGGCCTGATGTCTCTGGCGCTTGGCGTCGTGTATTTCGCCGAAGCGGTGGTCCTGGCCCGCGAACTAAAACGGCGCTCTATTGGCCACTTGCACAACCATTTCGCCAACTCAGGCGCAATCGTCGGCATGCTGACCAGCAGTATTCTCGGCATACCCTGGAGCCTGACGCTGCACGGCATTTCGGAGACGGACTATCCGGCGGGGCTGTTGCTCGGGGACAAGATAAAGGAAGCGGCCTTCGTAGCTTGCGTTTCCTATTTCGGGCGTGCTCAGGCAATGCGGACTGTTGCAGCTAACCAATGGCAAAAATTGTTCATTTCGCGCTGCGGGCTGCAGATGGCAGATCTGCCGGCACGGCCGGCGCATCGGCCAGGCCACGTTGCCCGGGTGATCTGTGTCGCCCGGCTGTCACCCGAGAAAGCACATACCGGTTTGCTCCTGGCCTTCGCCCAGGTCTTGAAGCGCGGTCACAAGGCAGAACTCGTTCTGGTTGGCGACGGCTCAGAGCGGCCGCATATCGAATCCACGATCAGGGAGCTCGGGCTCACCGGCCTCGTCAGATTGCGCGGCCATCTCAGCGAAGCCGATACGCTTGCCGAGGTTGCTAACTCTGATGTCCTTGTGCTGGCAAGTTTCATGGAGGGTTTGCCAGTTGTTCTCATGGAGGCAATGGCCTTGGGCCTCCCCGCCGTCGCTAGCCGTGTCGCGGGTATACCCGAATTGATTGAAGATGGAGTTGAGGGTCTGCTGTTCAACCCAACCGATTGGAACGATTTGACCGAAAAGCTTGAAACGTTGCTCGCCGATCCCGAGCTGCGCGAGCGGCTAGGTGCAGCTGCCCGCATCAAGATAGAGGCTGAATTCAAAATCGAAACGGTTGTCAAACCGATGTACGATCATTTCGCGGGGATCGTCGGGGCTTGAGGCAAGCAGTTGCCATCAATGCAATGCGCCCAAGGTGCATAAGGCTGCCGTTTCACTGGGCGCGGTATTCGCGGTACATGTAGTAAAAAATCTTCGGGCACTCAACGAAATACCGATGGCCAAGCCTGACCGGGTTGGTCACCAGCCGGTGCAGCCACTCAATCCCCGCGCGCTGCATCCAGAGCGGTGCCCTCTGCTGCTTTCCGGTCAGAAAATCGATCGATGCCCCAATACACAGTCCAACGCCGCGCGCGTCCGGTTCCCGCTTTAGCCGTCGTGCGAGGATCTCCTGCTGCGGGGTACCGACGGCCAGAAAAACCATGGGTGCATTCGCTTCGACCACGAAGCGTACCGCCTTATCCACCTCTTGGGCATTCGTAATGAAGCCAAACGGAGGCGCATAGCTGGTAAAGGCCAACTCTGGCATCAACCTCCGCAGCCTGGCGCCGTCCTCGTCGTCCGGACCGACGATGGCTACACGGATGCCGTTGCGCGCAGCAATGCGCAACAAATAGGCCGTCAGATCGCTTCCGGT
>JAYUAJ010000300.1:0-1635 GCA_043741375.1 Hyphomicrobiaceae bacterium
GGGCAACCTTCGGCTTGCGCCGGAATTTATCGTACCGTATTCAGGAGGAATGTTCCACCGGAGGATCCAAATGCGTCGTTTCATCTCGGCTCTCGCACTTAGCGTAACTGCATCGACGGGCGTCGCCTGCGCGCAGGACGCTGCGAATGGGGAAGAAGTCTTCAAGAAGTGCCGCGCTTGCCACCAAGTCGGCGAAACTGCCAAGAACGGCGTCGGGCCATTGATGAATGGGATTATCGGCCGCAAGGCAGGTTTGATCGAGGGGTTCAACTACTCGGAAGCCAATAAATCGTCGGGGAAGACCTGGGATAAGGCCACGTTCCTCGACTACATCAAAGACCCGAAGGCTGCGATCCCAGGCACCAAGATGGCTTTCGCGGGCGTGAAGGATGAAAAGGACGCGGCTGATCTGTTCGCCTATCTTGAGCAATTCGGGCCCGACGGGAAGAAGAAGTAAGCCCGCCGCCCATCAGCGGCTGTTTATTGCTTGCAAAACGTCACTAGCAGCTCGGACACCGGTCCGGGCTGTTCTTGCATCACCCAATGCCCGGCCCCGTCGATCAGATGGCTCGCTGTCATCTGGGTACAGACTTTATGCTGCATGCGCTCGTAGGCGCCTGGCACTTGGTATACGCCCCAATCACTTTTCCCAGCGATAAACATCGACGGCACGTCGATGGTGCGGCCAGCATAGAGCATGAGTTCAGCGTTGAGACCGGCGTCGAAGCGGGTGCGATACCAATTCAATCCGCCCTGGAAACCGGTCCGGATGTACTCGGCCGCATAGACACCCATCCCAGTTTCGCTCAGCCACTCGCAAGACGCGATCTGCGCCGCCGCCGGCATGAATGGCGCGACCGTCTCCGGCATCGTCTTAGCCCGATCCATGACGTAGTAAGTTGGCAGCTTGGCAAGTTCCGCAGCCGACCACTCCTTCAAGCGGTACGGCGCGTTGTCCGGCCAGTCTGCACTCTTGTGATGGAAGTAGGCGCGTAGGAACGCATGCATTCCCTGCGGGCTGTGCCACATGTCGCGGTTGGCTTGCGGGGTCGAATAGTACCAGTGATAGTGCTTGCGCGGCGGCGACAATGCGGCCAACGCGTCGGCGGTACCCTCCGTCGCCGAGGTCGCCACCGCGCTTGGTGGCGCTGCTTCAAACGGCAACGCCGGCGGCCCGGCAAAGGGCGCGCTCATTAACACCACTGAGCGAAATACATCGGGCCGCGTCAGCGCGCACCAAGCGGCGACCGGCGAGCCAAAATCGTGACCGACAACCGCCGGTATCGATCGATGTCCTAGTGCGAAGACCAGAGCCAGCGCGTCGCGCGTCAGGTGCAGCATTGAAAACGGCCGCAAGTCCTGGTCGAAGTCCGCGCTCCACCCTTGCGTACGCCCATAGCCGCGCTGGTCTGGCGCCACGACATGAAAGCCCGCAGCGGCAAGCGGCACCATGACCTTGCGCCATGAGTAGGCAAGCTCAGGGAACCCATGCAGCAGCAGGATCAGCGGACGCCCCGGCTGTTCAAACCCTGCTTCAAGAATGTGGAGTTTGAGCCCGTTAACGCCATCGATGAAGCGCGCGCGCACGCCCAACGGGAGATGGCCTTGCTCCAGCGGCGGCAAATCGTGCACGGG
>JAYUAJ010000301.1:0-9515 GCA_043741375.1 Hyphomicrobiaceae bacterium
CACCAGCCCATCGTCGCCGGCGCCACCGGTCACCATGTCGCGACCCAATCCGCCCTCCAATCGCCCGCCGCCCGCTCCTCCGACCAGCGTATCGTTGCCTTCCCCGCCGGCCAGGCTTCCGCCCCCGGCGTTGGCGATCAGGAGGTCGTTGCCGAGGCCGCCGTCGACCATATAGGCGCCCTTGACCGTGTCGTTGCCCGAGCCGCCGTAGACCATCTCAAGAAAGCCCGTCGTTTGAGTGAGATCGACCAACTGGCCGCCGTCGGCCATTTGCAGGGAGCCGAACGACAGGTCCTGGCCATGGGCGACCACGGCGCCGTTATCGGCCAGCACGACAGAGCCGTAGCCGGTTATCCGGGTCAGGCTGGTCAGCATCTGGGTGGACATTTTCGCCCCACCGTAGAGGTCGATCTCCTCAAAACCGTGAATGCTGCCTATCGTCAGGTCCAGCGGTCCTGTCGAAACAACGCCGGGAATGAAGGAGGGCATGAGATACAGGGTGTCGTAGCCGGCCCCGCCGTCCAGCACATCGCCTGCCGATTGTCCGTCATAGATGGTGATGTGGTCGTCCCCGGCGCCGCCCAACACCGTATCCTCGCCCGTCGTTACCTCGATCCAATCCGAACCCGCGCCGCCATCGATGCGGTTGTTGTTGGCGTTGTCCCGGATGTAGTCGTCGCCCGAGCCGCCGGTGACGTTCTGGACACCGATCAACAGGTCAACGCCGATGTCCGCGCCCCAGGCTGCGGCGGCAGGCGTATCGGCGGCGTAGCCATGCGCGACGAGAACCGCAGAGTCCGTTGTGGTCGTGCCAGGCAGCGTCCAATCGCTTCCCGGATAGGCCTTCAGCAACACGATGAGATTTTGCGTCGCCGCCGAGTAGTCAATGGTCGCGGGCGCGCCCTTGGCCGTGTCGAAAATGTCGATGCCGGATGTGCCAGGGAGGGACGGAAGGGTCATGGGCGGGTGCTCCGATCTGGGGCGCGCCGACTAGCCAGCGCGCCGATAGTCAGCACGCTGCAAGTCCCGCGCCAACCTTAACGGCGAAGTCGCTGGCTTTTAGTCGCCAGACGGAATCCGACGCGCCACCCTCACCCCATGAGGTCCGCCGACGCGGGTCCACCTTTGCTCGTGCCGCGAACCACAATGGAGTGGCCGGCAAAGAGATCGCCGTCGGTGAAAAACACCTCGTAGTCTCCGGCCGCATCGACTTTGATACTTTCGAAGGCGATGACGCTCAGAATGTCGTCCACGCCGAGCGCAGACGAATGGTCGGGGTCCGCCCGCCACTCGTTGGCCAGGCTCAACAGCGTCCGCGCCGCGAAAGCCTTGACGCTGTTCGACCAATCGCTGGCCGGAGACGCCCGGTAGGGCCGGGCGAGTTCGACGATTTTCTGCGCGGCGCCGACGTCGCCGGTATGGGCGATCAATTGCACCCGGCTGCCCGACCACCATGTCTCTGAGGCGAACCATTCGATGCCCCGGTCCAGGACGAATGTGCCGATTTGGGCGTCTATAAAGGACGCGTCCGAAGTTTGCGAAGACTGCAGCGCGGACAGCTCTAGATCCGGGTTGGCTGGACGAGCGACATCCACGAACTCAACTTTCATGGGGCTGACAGCAGCATCCGGGAGCGCGACGATCCGCACCGTGATGATGCTGTCGGCGGGCGCGGCGGCAAAAAGTGCATCGATAGCCGCCTCGCGGCCCGCGTTCGGGATCTTTTTGGTCAGCCGCAACGCCTCGTGCACCAGAACTCCGTCCGGGCGGCGCCAGTGGCTGAGCACCAAGCTGATGTCCCAGGGTTGGTCCGGACCGCCGCCGCTCAGATGCCCAATCTGCGAGGCGCTGACGCCGAAAGGATCGACAATACCGATAATCTCCAGTGGCGTACTCATGTATGGCCTCGACTGCAAAACAGAACAGTGCGGCTGAACGCAAATCGAGGTCAATGCCGTTCATGACTGAAGTCAAAATGAATGTTCAGGTGCAGGGTGTGATCGAAGTTCTACGACACCGGACCCCGCCGCACCAGAGCGCCCACCACACCAGCACGGGTTGCAACGCCAGCCTCGGGGCGTGATACCACCAGCCGAGATGCAGGCCTGCAACCTCGATGCCGTAGACCGCATGTTTGATGTTGGCCGGGAACACGCAGACCGCGTAGGCCGCCAGCGCCCATCCGGCCCAGACGCGAAACCGCACCGTGAGCAGACCGATCGCGCCGGCGATTTCGGCGACGCCCGTCCCCAGCACGACAGCGCGCGGCGCGGGAACCCAGTCCGGCACAATCGGCAGGAAGCCGTCGGGCGCCCAAAGATGCACGGCTCCGGCGACCGTGTAGAACAAGGCCAGCCCCCAGCGCATGGCGGTTTTGGTCTGGTCAAAGCGCATTGCGGGGATACGGCAACTAGGGAGCGTTGGATCGAAGAGCCGGAGCCCGCGCCGGGGTGTTGGCGGCGTCTGGTGTCGAATTGACCCTGACAGAAAACAGCGTGACTCGAATTCATCTATCGACCGATACGCCATTTCGATTGGATTGGAAGCCGCAAACGCCATCAGATGCCCGCGTGCATGACGACCGCCAAGGACCAACCGATGTCCCGACCTCCTGTCCCGCCGTTCACCGCAGAAACCGCCGCCCAGAAGGCTCGCATGGCCGAGGACGGCTGGAACAACCGCGACCCGGCCAAGGTAGCGCTGGCCTATACGCCCGATAGCGTCTGGCGCAACCGCGCCGAGTTTCTCAAGGGCCGCGCCGAGATCGAGGCGTTCCTCACACGCAAATGGGCGCGCGAACTCAACTACCGGTTGATCAAGGAAGTCTGGGCCTTTCACGGCAACCGTATCGCCGTGCGCTTTGCCTATGAATGGCACGACGATAGTGGCCAGTGGTTCCGCAGCTTTGGCAACGAGAATTGGGAGTTCGACGAGGCGGGCCTGATGCGCAAGCGCATCGCCAGCATCAACGATCTGGCGATCAAGCCGGAGGATCGGAAGTATCATTGGCCATTGGGGCGGCGGCCCGATGATCATCCGGGGCTGAGCGATCTCGGGCTTTGACCTTTCGCTCCGGCCCCGCTACTCACCGTCATGCTCGCCCCCATCACTCACTTGTTCGCCACCTCCATCTACCGAGCCCAGCTCCCCGGCCCGGACCTTCCCACGTTCCTTGACGAACTCCGCATTGCCTGCCGCGCGATCGCTCAGGAGGACGCAGCAGGTCAGGCCTGGTCCGAGCAGGCGGGTTATATGGGTTACACGTCCTACGACTCGATTGGGGATCTGCCCGAGCGCTCCCCTGCTTTCGCAAGCCTCTGCGAACGCCTCACTCCGCATCTCACAGAGTTTGCCAAGGCGCTGGACTTCGACATGCGCGGGCATGAGCCGGTGGTGGACTCGATCTGGATCAATATTCTGGAGCCGGGCGGCAGCCATACTGGACACATCCACACCAACTCCGTTATCAGCGGCACCATCTATGTCGATGTGCCGGACGGGGCGAGCGCGATCCGCTTTGAGGATCCGCGGCTGGACAAGATGATGGCCGCTCCGCCGCGCAAGGCCACGGCCGGACCGCACAATATCAGTTTCCAGTCTGTCCAGCCCGAGGCCGGTACGGTACTGCTGTGGGAAAGCTGGCTGCGCCACGAGGTGCCCATGAACCGGGCTCGCGAGGATCGAATCTCAATCAGCTTCAATGCGGTGCTGGTCTGAACTGACCGAACCTACTTCCGTAACTGATCGTAGGGGCCGGCCTCACAGATGCCAACCGGATCCTGGAAAACGCGCTTCGTCATGCCCAGAATACAGGCGGAGTTCAGGATCAACACCAGACCGCCACCGCCGCCAAGAGCCCACATAAGGTTGGGACTTGCAAACGGCAAAACCAGGAAAAATATCAGCAGCCCCGAGGCCCACAGAAGCACCAGAAGCCCAAAGGCCCAACTACCGATCGTGTTGACTGCGTTGGCCAAAAACGAATCAACGCTCCCATTGTTTTCGCGTGCGGACATGACTGTCCCCCCTATCTAGATCCCCCAAATCAGCGTTCCGCCCTTGTGTCCGGCCGGTCACGCTTTCCGCAAGGTGACGCATCTAAGCATCAGTACCCTTACTGAAGCTAAGGTTGATTCCCCTATCCTCCAATTGTCAAGGATGCTTCACGATTCGCCCACCGGCACATCAGCGCGGTTGTCAGTTACTGCCCCACGCGCCCGCTGGCGTGTGCCAGGAGCAGAAAGACACGCCCGGTCTCGGTCTGCATCTGGGAGAGTAGGGCCTGGCCGGTAGGATCGCGCTGCTCGGCTTGAGCCAAAACGCGCTCGAAATCGGCTATGTACCGGTCTGCCATGTTGCGGAAATCGCCGTCCATGCGAAACCGCGAGGCAATCTGGTCGAAGGTTTGCTGTCCGGCGGCGGTATATATGCCCCGCGTGATAACCCCCCGCTCGCCGATGCGATGGCGCGCCCAGGCTGTGGCGGCCGCCATCGGATCGATGGCCGCGGCAATCGCGCCGAGATCGATACCCACGGAGCGGTTCTGCTGTGTCGGCTGCTGGTCGTTTTCGTCCAATGACGCGCGCGCCAACAGATCACCGAGCGACCAGCCATCGCGAGCCGCGACGGTTGTCGCGACCGGTGGCAGCAGTTGCGACGGTGGTGGGCGCCGCGCGATCAAATCGTGGCCATCAGCTGGGGCAATGTCGCGCATCGTGCGCTGATCGCGCGACACCGACGAGAGCTGATCGAGCGCGCGGATCTGGTCTTGCAAGGCCAGCCGCACACCGCTGGCGCTCTCGCGGGCGGCCGCCGGCAACTGGTTCAAATGCGTCTGCACCTGCGCCGACATGGCGTTAATGTCCTGCGACAGCTTGCCGAGCTGGCCCGACACATCGCGCGACGTATTCGACAGCCGTCCGTGCGAGGATTCCAGCGCCGTGGAGGCCTGGGTCACGATCCGATTCTGTTGATCGAAGCGGTCGACCAGGCTCTGCAACTGGCCGAGCAACCCCTCCGATACGTCCTTGAGCATGCGGCCCTGCTGCGACAGCCCGTTCACAGTCTGCGCCGACTGCGTGGTGATGGTTTCGGTGTTGCGGCGCATGGCCTCCAGGCCCTGGACTAGTGTGGTTTCCAGCTGCTCGGACTGCTGGCGCAGGGTCGTCCCCATGGCGCCGGCATGACGCTCCAGCGCCGAGCGCAGCAGATCGACCCGGTTGCCGATTGCCCCGTCGACCACGCTGGCGCCCTCGGCGACCGCCGCCTCGACCGACTTGAGACCGCGCGAAATGGCGCTTTCCACGGCAAGGCTTGAGCGCTCAATGCTCTCGTCGATTTCGGCCATCCGGGTGGCAAAGGCGTGATCGATGGCTTTGGTGCGCTCGACAAGGGCCGCGTCCAGGGCGTCGGTCCGCCCGGACAGCACATCGGCGATGTGCGTATTGGTGTTCTCGATCGCCTGCGTCAGTTCACCGAGGCGGCTCTGCAGCGTATCGGCATGCTCGGCGATGGCGCCATCGATGGTTGTGGAGTACTCTTGTAACACACCCTGCAGTTGTTTGGTGCGCATACCGATGCTGGTATCGAGCCGGCTGGTGCGCTCGTCCAACGCCTCTTGCAGCTGATCGAGGTTGGTTGTGGCGCCCACTACGACTTCGGACAGCCGCTCCTGCTCGCGCGACAGCTTTTCAAGCAGCACCGGCAGTTCGGACCCGACGCGCTGGCTAATCATGGAGAGCGACGACTGCAGCACGTTGCCGCGATCCGACAGCTCTTCGGCGACCTGCGCGCCGGCCTGGTAAATGTTTTCAGAAATCTGCTGCCCGACACCCTTCAGAGTATCGGCGATGCGGTCCGATCCGGTCGACAGCGCCTCGCGTTCGCTGACCAGTTCATCGATCAGGTTGCGGATACGATTCTCGTTCTCGTCGTAGGAGCGCTCAAGCGCCGAGACCTCGTTGTGCACCAGCACTTCGAGCTCGCCGGCCCGGCCGATGGCGCGCGAAATGGCGTCGTTCATGGCCGACACCTGCCGGCGTACCGATTGGCCGAGCGCCGCGATCGACTGCTCAGCCATCCGATCGGGCTCGGCCAGCCGCAGCGCCACCTCGGTCATGGCCGAGGACATCAGGCGCAGTTCGTGGGCGCGCCAGATCAGCAGGGCCAGGAACCAGATCAGGGCAATCGGTGCCAGCAGCAGCGTTACAGCCGCGATGGACGTGGGGCGAGTAAGCACATCAAGCAGGTGATCGGTCGGCTTCAGGCCCGATACGATCAAGCCGTAACAGAGCACCAGGCCAAGAGTGGCCCAGACGCCGGTACCGATCGCGGCATAGTAGAACGGGGCGCTCGACGGTTGCTGCTGCAGCGAATAGATCAGCGTGCCGATGGAGGGCGCATCGTCGTTGGCGGCCACCCGCTCGCGCGCCGGACCAGTTCGGCGACGGCCGACGCGCGGCCCGCCTTCTGCCCGCGCCCGGGTTCGCCGGACCGGACGGCTGCCGTCCTGATAGGCATCGTCAACCAGGTCCGGAGCCATCGGGCGCGGCCCGGCAACTTGCGGACCAGGCATCACCGCCTGAGGCCCAGTTTGTGGCTCGAGAGCCATCGGCAACGTCCCCCAACTCCCGCGCGCCCGCCCTACGGACGTCTAGGGCCAAGCCTATCCGAGCCTTGCTCACTCGCCCAGCCGGAACTCCGCCAGACGGCCGCCCGGGTCGAACAATCCTGTTGATAGCACGGCATTGTCTCAGCGCCGCCCCTATCAGTCGCGATTGTTTTTGGCGAAATCGTGGTTTCCCGCAGCTTTGCTCATCCAATTAACCTGACTTTAGCGTGCTTTGGCTAAAACGGATTGTCGTGGTGCAGTGACGGGAAGCCCGAGGATGCAGAGCGCTTTGGCAGAGGTGACCCCGGCGGCGGTGCTGGCTCCCGACAGCCCGCCCTTGCTCGATCTGCGACATCTCGACCACCAGACGCTCGGGGACCCGGTGCTGCGCAACGATGTTCTGCGGCTGTTCCTGGACGAAACGCCGAAATATGTCGCCGATCTCAAGGCCGCCGACGACAGCAAATCCTGGCGCATGGCCGTGCACACCCTGAAGGGCGTGTCGCTCAACCTCGGCGCGTTCCGGCTGGCCCAGGTCTGCCGCCAGTTCGAGGGCGAGGACGCGACCGGCCAGCTGTGGCAGAAACGCGACGCCGCTAACGCCCTCGCGGTGCTGATACAAGAAACCTGCGCGACCATCACGACCGTCCTACCGACGAGCGCCAGCCCCCGCGCCTGAACCGGCGATACCGCGACCCGGCAGCCTCGACGATTAACCTTGCCACCGTCGTCCATGGCCGTTCATGGCCGCATACAGTCCTGCCAAGTGCCGGATCGCGCTGACAAATTTTTGCATCGGCCCCCTTGGCGCCGGTTGCATCGCCTCCCATCTGGCACATGGGACCGGGCAGGCAATGACACGTCGTCGAACCAAACGGTGACCCACCGCGACACATGTTTCAAGACCGAAACATGAGGAGTCGAGTTGCATGCACCGCGCCGCACACGTCGCCGTCCTGAATGCCGACGCCGCCTCGTCCGCTCCCCTGGGCGCCTACCTCACCGACCACGGTTTTGCCGTCACCCCGGTCGCCAGCGCCTACCGCCTCGACCGCCTGCTCTGCGAACGTGGCGCCGACCTGGTCATCCTCGACGATGACCTGCCCGATGCCGACCCGCTCGCTCTCGCCCGCCGCCTCAGCGCCCGCAACCGCTTCGGCATCCTGATGCTGGCCTCGGGCGCCGACTGTCTCACGCGCATCTGCAGCCTGGAGGCGGGCGCCGACGATTGCCTAGCCAAACCGGCCGAACTGCGCGAGGTATTAGCACGCGTAAAGGCCATCCTGCGCCGCCTGACCGTAGCGCGCGGCCTGGAACAGGCTCAGCACGCGGCCCAGGGCGCCAGCTTCGGCGACTGCCGCTACGACCCCACCACGCGCCGCCTCATCTCGGGCGCCGGCGTCCCGATCCCGCTGACGCAGATGGAGCAAAGCCTGCTCGCCGTGTTTGCCGGCCATCCGATGCGCGCGCTGACGCGCGACGAGCTGGTACTGCTGGCCCACGGCCGCGGCTGGTCGCCGCTGGACCGCAGCCTGGACATCCGGATTTCGCGCCTGCGCCACAAGATCGAGCGGGACCCCGCCCGGCCGGAAGTGATCGTGACGGTGCGCGGGGTGGGGTATCGGTATGAGGCGTAGGGGTGCCAGACGCTAGGCAAGACCCTAGTACAAGCGGGTCATTTTCGTGTGTATCAGTTAACACACGAAAAAACTTGATTCGATACGCGCGTGTGTATATTTATGGCCAAGAAACCCGAGGGCACTCTCGAATTCAACAGTCGCAAGCTATTGAAAATGCTTGAAGACGATGGCTGGGTTGTTCAAAGAATTAACGGTAGCCACCACACACTGAAAAAGAGGGGCGTGCGGCATCCGATTGTGTTGGTCCACCCTAGGAAAGACCTTCCCATCGGCCTAGTTCGGCGCATCTACGCCGACGCCGGTTGGACATGATATTGCCAGGAAATGGAGAATAAAATGAGGACCTATATCGCGTATGTTTTCAAGGATCCTCACAGCTCGTTCGGCGTGTCGTTTCCCGACCTACCCGGCTGCTACGGCGCGGGCGACAGCTACGAAGAGGCGCTCGAAAGCGCCAAAATCTCCCTACGCGAATACGCCTTGGCCATGGAGGAAGACGGCAACGATCTGCCCACGCCGCGTTTGTACACGGAGCTTCAGTCGGATGCGACAGAAGCCATCGAGTTTGATCGTGTTGCCTTCGTGGCCGAGGTACACCTCGTGACCATGGGCTCGCGCAAACGCGTTAATCTGTCCATCGATGATCAGGTATTGGCGGCGATCGACAGGGCGTGCGCGCTCGCCGGTGTGAACAGATCAGCCTTCATGGCCGGGGCCGCCACGGCTTGGATGCAGGATCGTATGGGGGCAATCTTCGCGCCAGGCAAGAGGACAAGAAACCGAAAGGCAAAAGTCGCCGCGCTTGCTTGAGTAGTTGGTTGCGCACACGTACCGTTTGTACTGAAAGTGCATTGACGCATCAAAATACGCGTGCGCGGCCGGATATGCAACGTATACGAGATACAATCCATTGACAGGGCGTTCTTATGCGGGTCGGACTTCAGGCAGTGGCGATCCAGCGTCGGTTGTCGTGGCGCGAGGCGCTCAGCAGAGTATATTGAATGCAGAGGGATTCGACGCGCCTCAACTCGACCGCTTCCTCAGTGATGGCCCCCTTTCGTTCCCTTCCCAGGCCTACCTAACCATTAGAGGGAGGGAGCAGCAGCTGATAGACAACTTGGGTGGTGCGCAAAGCGTCGGGGGCACGGCTCGAAATCTCATAAACGGAATCCTGCTTATCCATCACCCCCAGCCACACTTGCGCCACACGAATCACGAATTTTGCTGAGCGCTCGCAAGGAGATGGCTCATGGTTCGCAGCTCGG
>JAYUAJ010000302.1:0-4106 GCA_043741375.1 Hyphomicrobiaceae bacterium
ATCAGCACCGCCGGACGTCGCTCGGTCACCCGCAGAATATGCCCCAGCGTCACCCACCGGCAGGCCTCCGCTTCAACGCCAAGAACCACTTCCACTCCCGCCGCCCGCAGCATCGCCAGCCCCCGCCCCGCCACGCGCGGGTCCGGGTCCTCGATGCCGACCACCACGCGCGCCACGCCCGCCGCGATCACGGCCTCAGCGCATGGCCCCGTTCTGCCAACGTGGGAGCACGGCTCCAGCGTGACATATAGCGTCGCCCCGCGCGCGGCTTCGCCCGCTAGCCGCAGCGCTTCAGTCTCGGCATGGGGCCGCCCGCCCCTCTGGGTCACCGCGCGCGAAAACTCCATCCCATCGCGCACCAACACAGCGCCTACGGATGGATTGGGCGCGGTCGTCCCAAGGCCGCTCGCCGCGGTCGCCACGGCCTCCCGCATCCAGCGCGCATCGCTATCGGAAGAACCGCTCACGTCTCATCCTCGTCCTTGTCGCCGGCCAGTTCCTCCAGCACGTCCTCGAAATCGCGTGCATCGCGGAAATCGCGGTACACGGAGGCGAACCGCACGTAGGCGACGCCATCCAGCTCCTTCAACGCCTCCATGGCCAGCTCGCCTACCGCCCCGGATGTCACCTCGCCATCGCTGTTGCTCTCCAGCTTGCGGACGATGTCGTTGATCAGCTGCTCAACGCGCTCCGCTTCAACGGGACGCTTGCGCAGCGCCATGGTGATGGAGCGCGCCAGCTTCTGCCGGTCGAACGGCGCGCGCCGCCCCGAACGCTTCAGCACCGTCAGCTCCTTCAGCTGCACGCGCTCGAAGGTCGTGAATCGCCCCTCGCACTTCGGGCAGATGCGGCGGCGGCGGATCGCGCTATCGTCCTCGGTAGGACGGCTGTCCTTCACCTGGGTGTCGGTGCTGGCGCAAAACGGGCAGCGCATGTGGGCTCGCGGGTTGGACGGTTTCGCGCGTGTTGTGCCACGCAATATAAGGATTGGCCATGCCCGTTCCCACCCTCTCCGCGCGCATAGAACGCTGGCCGATCGCCGGCGAGTTCCGCATTTCGCGCGGCGCCAAGACGGAGGCTGTTGTGGTGGTCGCCGAGCTACGCGAGGGGCCGATGGTGGCGCGCGGCGAGTGCACGCCCTATGGCCGCTATGGCGAGACGCCCGAGGGGGTGCTGGCCGCCCTTCTCGCCATGGCCCCGGCGATCGCCAACGGCCTCACGCGCAAAACCCTGCAAGCGGCCCTGCCGCCGGGAGCGGCTCGCAATGCGCTCGATTGGGCCTTCTGGGATCTGGCGGCCAAGCGCAAGGGCGCGCGCGTCTGGACCGTGGCGAGCCTGGCGGCGCCTCGCGCGGTGGTCACCGCCTATACGCTCAGCCTTGATACGCCCGAGGCTATGGCCGCCAAGGCGGACGCGGCGGTGCAGTACCCGCTGTTGAAATTGAAACTGGCCGGCGAGGGCGACGCCGAGCGGCTCGCCGCCATTCGCCGCGCCCGTCCCCACGCCCGCCTGATCGTTGACGCCAACGAGGGTTTTAGCGCCGAGACGTTGCCAGCAATGTTCGATATGTGCCTGGCTGCCAACGTCGAGCTCATTGAACAGCCATTGCCGCAAGGCGCCGACGCCGCGCTTGCCGTCATGTCCCGGCCCATCCCCGTCTGCGCCGACGAAAGCGCGCACGCCGCCGCTGACGTCGCCGCCCTTGCCGATCGTTACGACGCCGTGAACATCAAGCTCGACAAGACCGGCGGACTCACCGAGGCGTTGATCATGCGGAACGTGGCGCGTTCGGCCGGTTTGAAAGTCATGGTCGGCTGCATGCTGGCGACGTCGCTGTCCATGGCGCCGGCGCTGCTGGTCGCGCAGGACGCCGATTGGGTCGATCTCGACGGACCGTTGCTGCTGGCCAAGGATCGCACGCCAGGGGTCATCTATGACGGCGCGCGTGTGGCGCTGGGCAAAACGGAGTTGTGGGGCTAGGAACGCCTCCCCATGCGGCGGAATCGTATCGCCTGCGCCAGACCCAAAGCCGCAATAACCGCCATCGCCCAATAGGCGTCCGAGCCGAAATGCGCATAGAGCGGGCCGCAGGCGAGCACGATCGTGCCGGTGATGATGCCGCCGGTGGTCGCGGCATAAATGCCCTGTGCGGTTGCCGACAGCTTCATGGGGATCTGCTGGGCCATCTCGTGAATGGCCCCCAAGTGGGTCGCCCCATAGGTCAGGCCGTGCAGCGCCTGGAACGCAAACAGCAACGGCAACGGCAGCCCGAAACCATACGCAATCCAGCGCAGCAGGGCCGCGCTCGCGCCCAAAATGATCATGCCCGACCCGCCCAGCCGGATCAGCGGCCGGCGCGCGAAGGCGAACACGACGACTTCGGAGATCACGGCCGTCGCCCACAGCAGGCCTATGACGCCTGCCGAAATTCCCTGATCGCGCCAGGCCAGGGTCGCAAACGTGTTGAAGAATCCGTGCGAGCTCTGAACGGCTGCGCAGGCCACCAGCAGCTGAACAAAACGCGGCTTTTGTAGCAATCCGCCGATCTCGCTGAACTGCATGCGCGCCCTCTCGCCCCCCGCGAGATTCCCGGGCAGCAGCAGGGTGACGGCCAGGGTAAGCAGGGCGGCGAACGTCATCATGGTGAGGATCGAGGCCGCGCCGAACTCAGCTAGCACCGCCCCGCCAATCAGATTGGCGACCACGAACATGATCGAGCCCCACATGCGCATGCGCCCGTAGTCGAGGCCGAAGCGCTGCACGCCGGCGATGGCAAAACTCTCGCCAATTGGGATGATCGACGGCATGGCGATGGCGTTCAAGGTTGCGATAACGATGAAACCGGTGGTGAGGTCCAGCACGCGCGGAGCGAGAAATCCGATCAGGGTCGCCACCACCAGCGCCTGCACCACCAGCCGGTGCCGCGCCGAGCTGTCGGCCCAATAGGCAAACATCGGACCGGCCACCATGCGCGCGAACATTGGCAGCGACAGCACGACGCCGACCAGGGTGAGGCTGAGACCCTCGCTCTGCAGCCAGACGCCGAAATAGGGGCCGTAGATCCCGCTAATGAGGAAGGACGCGCCGTAGAATACCGAGACGCGGGCCGCGAGCCCGGCAGACGTCAGTGCAGCACGCGCCGGGTCATCCGCTGCTCCGTCCATTCGGCCCCGTCTCCCGCCTCACACGCAGAGAGAATAGCGGGGGCGGCCTGCGGTGTCAGGCCCATAAGTGCCTGACACCCAGTTTGCGGCAGAGGCTAAGCACCGACTCCGGGCCGTTTAACGAGCTGGCAGCCGTTGATTTTCAGCGATCCGTCGGGCTGGCGTGACAGCGTGTACAGCGCCGTCCACGCGGTGCCGTCGGCGGCCGTGATCTCGACCTGCTGCTTGAAGAAAGTGCCCTGAACGTCAAAGGGCCCGAACTGGAACTGCCGCGCACTGTAGACCGCCGGATAGCCCTGGCGGACCATCTGCATGAAGATATCGGAGTTCGGAAACACCAGATGGAGCTCGGGCGCGGCGAAGGAGAAGGCCTTGGGGCCGTCCTCATGTTTGAAAGCGTCGATCTGCGAGGAAATGACGCCCTGCACCTCGGCCGCGCTCGCATCGGCGGCGCGCGCATCATGTGCTGGGACGAAGGCGGAAAGCATAGCGAGAGCAACAAGACTGCGCAGCAAGCTCCACATGGCGTGTCTCCCCTGGATCGCTCTGACGGCGACGCCCATCCCGAGCCCCAATTGGCCGGGTGTCAAGAGATACGAGCGTCCTTCACCGTCAGTTCACTTAAATTGACGAGTTCGCAACCAACGCCGCTGGCGGCCGGCTCGCCAGCAAAGATCGCACGTTAGTGCGTCCACATGCCGATGCGGCCGAACTTGAAATTGTCGGAATAGGTCTTGTTCTGGCGTTTGTGCGGAGCCGGCTCGGTCACCGTGAAGTCGAGTCCGCCGCGCGTGGCATAGGCGATTGCCTCGTCCTTGGTATCGAACTCAAGCATGATCTGCGTGCCGGTGTCGCTTGAGGACACCCACCCCATCAGCGGATCGACCACGCGGGCGCTCGCCGGCTCATACTCAAGCACCCACTCCTTGGTTTTGGCAGCCC
>JAYUAJ010000303.1:0-4101 GCA_043741375.1 Hyphomicrobiaceae bacterium
CGTCTGCCTGTTCTATCCAGTTCTCGTGAGCCTCCTTGCGGTCATTTCGGCGTCGTTGCCGTGGGGGGCGCCGGTCAGCGTTTCCCTGGCGTTGCCGCTGATTGCACTGGGTGTGATTTTTTTCTGGAGCATCCACCGCCCGGGCCAGTTGCCTTCGCCATTGGTGTTCCTGTTCGGGTTGCTGACGGATCTGGCGACCGATGGTCCGCTAGGGTTCTGGGCGCTCAACTTTCTGGTTGGCTATGCCATCGCAGTCTACGGCCCGGTTTGGAACGGTGGCCGCCGCGAAGGCGTCGCTGAGCTCTTGCTCTATGCGACGGCTGTGCTGGCCGTATCGGGACTAAACTGGACGCTTACGTCGCTGTTTTTCTTGAAGACGATGCCGATCCGGCCACTGATGATCGGCGGCGTCGTGGCGTTCGCCGCCTATCCCGCGATCAGCTTCGTACTGACGCCGCTAGACCGTGTGGTCGGGCAGGTGCTGGAACGCATCTCCAATCCGCAAGACGACTGGTTATGACCGCACACCTGACATTCCGCGCGCGGCGCCGTCGCATTGTCCTGACGCTGATGCGTTGGGTCATGCCCCGTCCGCCGAAGCGGGGTGAAGAGGCGCAGATCCTGACAGGCCGCTTCACCCGCCGCGCCCTGGTCATCGGCGGCCTGCAGGGCGGGCTGATCGGACTGCTGGCCGCCCGCCTCTATGAGCTGCAAATAACCTACTCGCCGCGCTACCGGCTGCTGGCCGAGGCAAACCGCATCAACACGCAGAGCGTGCCGGTGGTGCGGGGCGCCATTCGCGATCGCTTCGGCGTCGTGCTGGCCGAAAGCCTGGAGAACTTGCAGGCCGTGCTCATCCCCGATCTGGCCGATGACCTGAAAGGGACCGTGCAGCGTCTCGATAAGATCATTGTGCTCAGCGACGACGACCGACAGCGGCTGCTGGATGGCACCTCCAGGCAGAGCCGCCTGCTGCCCGTGCTCATCAAGGACAATCTCAGCTGGCAGGAATTTGCCCGCGTCAATGTGCTGACACCTCAGTTGCCGGGCGTCGAAACCCAGGCGGGCTGGCTGCGGCGCTATGATCACGGGCCGGAGAACTGCCACGTCGTCGGCTATGTCGCTCGTGCCGACGCCGTGGAGACCGACAAGGACCCGGCCTTGCGGCTCACCGGCCAGCGCGTCGGAAAATCAGGGGTAGAGTTGGGCATGGAGCCGGTGTTACGGGGCACGCCGGGTCTGGTGCGGCGCGAAGTCGATGCGCGCGGCCGCGTTGTGCGCGAACTGGAACGGGTGCCGGGTGAGGCGGGCCGCCATCTGGTTTTGACTATCGACGCCGAGACCCAACGGTTTGCGCTCAATCGCATGCGCTCGGACGACTGGTCCGCTGTCGTGGCCATTGACGTCGGCTCGGGGGAGATCCTGGCGCTGGCGTCTACACCCGGCTACGACCCGGCCCTGTTCGCGAACGGCATCAGCAGCACCGACTGGCAAAAGCTGCAGTCAGAGGACGGTGATCCTCTGGTGAACAAGGCGGTGCGCGGACAATATCCGCCAGGTTCCACCTTCAAAATCGTGACAGCTCTGGCCGCGCTATCGGCTGGCGCGATCACGCCCGAAACCAAAGTCACGTGTACCGGTAGCTACGAGTACGGCGGACAGACCTTCGGCTGCTGGAAGTCTGGCGGTCATGGCACGGTACAACTGCATCAGGCGCTGACGGAATCCTGCGATGTGTTCTTCTACGAGACAGCGCGCCTGACCGGCATCGACAAGCTGGCGGCAGCGGCGCGCGAACTGGGCTTCGGCACCGTTCACGATATCGGTTTGGCGGGCGTGCGCGCCGGGGTGATGCCCGACCCAGCATGGAAACTGAAAATGCACTCCCGTCCCTGGCTTGGCGGTGAAACGGTGCAGGCTGGCATTGGGCAGGGGTTTGTCATTGCCTCGCCGTTGCAGATGGCCGTTATGACGGCGCGTGTGGCCAGCGGTGTACAGCTGCCAGCCAAACTGATCCGGCAGGGTGGCCCTGCTAGCTCCAAGGATCCGGAACGGCCCGCAGCCCTGACGTTCAGTCGTGCCTCGCTTGACGCTGTCCGCAAGGGGCTGATCGGTGTCGTCAACGAGCCGAACGGAACGGCCGGCAGTGCAGCTCTGCCGGGGATCGTGGTGGCGGGAAAGACCGGAACCTCCCAAGTGGCGCGCGTGTCTCACGGCGTGCCCAATGAGGCCGTGACGCGTCTGCTGCGCGACCACTCGCTGTTTGTGTGCTATGCCCCGGCTGAGGCGCCGCGCTATGCCGTTGCCGCCGTCGTGGAGCATGGTGGGGGAGGCTCGCGTGCGGCAGCACCGCTGGCGCGGGATATCATGGCTGATCTGCTCGCCCGCGATCCGGGTAGCCGTCCTGGCTCCTATGCTACCCGGCCCGGCCGGGCCAACCGGGACGGATAGCCGCCATGGCGCTCGCCTTTCCACAGTCCTATCGCGAAGAACGTGGCGCCTGGGCAACCCCGATTCCGTGGGTCGTCCCGCCGCTTGCAGCCATCATCGGCGGCATCGGCGTCGCCACCCTCTATTCCGTCGCCGGTGGGTCCATGGACCCGTGGGCCATGCGCCACGTGACGCGGCTAATCATCGGCTTCGGTGTCATGTTTGCGCTGATGCTGGTGCCAGGCAGATTGTGGATGCAGTTCGCCTATCCGATCTACGGCCTTGCGCTCATTCTGGTGCTGGCGGTGATGCTGCGCGGCACGCAGGCCTTGGGCGCACAGCGCTGGCTGGTGCTGGGCCCCCTCAGCCTGCAGCCCTCCGAGATCATGAAGTTCGCGCTTATCCTAGTTCTGGCGCGCTATTTTCATGATCTGCCCGGGCGATTGATCTCACATCCGCTCGCCATATTGGCCCCGCTGGTCATGGTCGCCGTGCCCATGGTCCTCATCCTCAAGCAGCCCGATCTCGGCACAGCCATGTTGCTGAGCATGACGGGCCTCTCGCTGATCGTGCTATCCGGTACGGCGTTGCAGTACCTGGCGGCGGGCGCCGCGGTCCTGGGTATTGCCGCGCCGCTGTCCTGGACTTTGCTGCACGGCTATCAGAAGCAGCGCATCTTGGTGTTTTTGGATCCGGCCATCGATCCGTTGGGCAAGGGCTATCAGATCTACCAATCCAAGATTGCGTTGGGCAGCGGCGGCTATGCCGGCAAGGGCTTCTTGCAAGGGACGCAAACCCAGCTCGATTTCGTGCCCGAAAAGCACACTGACTTCATCTTCGCGCTATGGGCCGAAGAGACCGGATTTTTCGGATCGATGGTGCTGATCCTGCTGTTCCTGGCACTCGTGTGGTGCCTCATCCTACTGGCGCTGCGCGCCAAAACCGTGTTTGCGCGGCTGTTGATTTCGGGTGTGGCGATCTCGCTGTTTCTGCACGTATTTGTGAACATTGCCATGGTGGTGGGGCTGGCCCCGGTTGTGGGCGTGCCACTGCCACTCATCTCGTACGGCGGCACGTCGCTGTTTTCGCTGCTGATCGGGCTCGGCCTCTGCCTCGGCATCGCCGGCCAAGTGGACACCGTGCGCCGTCCGACGGCCTTGGTGCGAGGTGAAAAACCGGCTCTACCGTGAGCAGGTTGTGCACGCTGCCATCCCAACCAACCTTGGAAAACCGGTTGCCGGGATGGGCATGGTTGGCCAAGATGACGCCGACTCAGGTTGAGACTGCGGGTGACCATTGAAACGGGCAATTGGGACTGAGCGCACAGTGTCGAACCAGGTGGCGTTTGTCATCGCTATGGCGCTCGCCTTTGGCATCGCTGGCTGCACCTCAGGCGATGGATCCGGCTCCGCGACCGGAAGTATGTCGCTCGCCGCGCTGCCGGTTCTTCCGGGATTCGGCATCACCGCGCAGGGGAAACCTGTTGACGTTTATGTCAAGTTCGCACGCCTCGCCAAGCTGTGCTGGCTGAGCGCGCCCGCGCCGCTGCAACAGGGCTATCTATTCACCGCCGACGCCAGCCCCGAGGCACGCGGTGGCGCCGTCAGTATCGTGATCTACGAGAAGAATGCCGCTCCGGGGATTGCCGGCGGGCGTGGCTTGGTGGCCTAC
>JAYUAJ010000304.1:0-4091 GCA_043741375.1 Hyphomicrobiaceae bacterium
TCCACGCCGACGACTTCGTTCTCGACGTATTCGGCGCCTTGCTTCTTGGCGGCATAGCGCAGGCCGTTCAACAACCCGATATTGTCGAACCAGCCTTCGGCCTCGGTCGCCCAGGACGCGCCGCCGAGGTCATCGACATTGGCCCAAGGGAAACGCTGCTTGATCTCGGGCGGCGTGAGAAACAGGGTGTGGGCGCCGAGGTCGCGCTGCATGGCGGCGCGCGCCCGTGCGGTCTCTGCCTGTTCGGGCCGCCAGCAGTAGAGGAAGCCATGCTCTTTCAACGCAAGATCGGGCGCGACCTCGCCCGGATAGTGCTTCTGCATCCGCTCGCGGAAGCCGCGAATGAACTCGATACCGAATTGGCTGATGAGAATGTTGATGGGCTGTGAGAACTGCTGACGGATGCAGCTGGCCGCGCGCGCGGAGGGGGCCCGGTGGTAGGTGCTGTCGCGCTCGACGACCAGGACGCTGCCCTTGAAGCCGGGATTATCCGTCAGCCAGTAGGCCGATGACGACCCCATGACGGCGCCGCCGACAATCACGACATCGTAACTGCCAGCCTTTGGAGCCGTGAAGTTTGCCGACGCCATGCGGTGCAACTCCTCCATTCGGGCGCACTGCCAGCAGACAGAACTTCCACCTGTCAGGTCGGCAGTGTTATGATATCATACAACAGGCGCGCCAACCATTGCAAGGGTTGCCGAGCGAAAACGGAGTCTTGCAGGCAGGCTCGTATCATGTCCTTCTTTAGGTCATCGCATTGGCGATCCGTTGAGGTTGCCACCTCGTTACACCAACAGTCCCCAGTTCTGCAGGATAGCCGAATGCCAAAGCGTCCAACACACGACACCGGACAGGTGGCAAGGCGGCCATCCTTCTCCAGTGTGGTCGCAAAGGATCTGCAGGAGATGATCCGGCGCGAGAAGCTTAAGCCTGGCGAGCGGATCCCCACCGAGGCCGAGCTTTGTATCAAATACGGGGTCAGCCGCACTGTCATCCGTGAGGCGATCATCCGCCTCCGCTCGGACGGCGTTCTGGTCGCGCGCCAGGGCATCGGCGTGTTCGTGGGCGAGGGCGCCGCGTCTCGCTTCGAGGTCGATTGGAGCGCCATCCGGACCTTGCCGAAGACCATCATGCTGATGGAATTGCGGATGGCGGTTGAGGTGGAATCGGCCGGGCTTTGCGCAGAGCGGCGGACCAAAGCCGACGCGGTCCATATCCGGCGGCTGATGGAGAATGTCGATGCCCAGCACCGGGATCCGAAATCAACTGCGGTGCTGTATGATTATCGCTTTCATCTCGCCATCGCCAAAGCGTCCAAGAACCCGCACATCTTCCAGTTTTTGAGTTTCATGGCGCCCGTGGTCATGCCGCGCGTGAAGCTGAGCGCGATTGTGGATGACGGCGCCAAGGAGGCCTACTATCGCATGATCCACCAGGAGCATGAGCGCATTGTCGTCGCCATCGAGAAGGCGGATGACGGCGCGGCGCGGGAGTACATGCGCGCCCACATCGCTGCGGCCATCAAGCGGCTGCGTACTCTGGTTGCCTCGCTCCCGGAGGATCAGGCCAAGGATGCCTATGCAGCCAGCCCCGAATTGATTGAAAGCCTCGTCAGAAGCCTGGCCGAGGATGCCCGATGATCGCAAGCCCTATGATTGCAACGACGTGGAGCCGACAACTTGCCCTATAGTTTTGCCTCCGACAATGCGGTGGCTGTTCATCCCAAGATCATGGCTGCGATCGCGGCCGTCAACGAGGGTGCGGCGCCACCCTATGGCGCCGACGACGTCTCTTTGCGCCTCAACAGCGCGTATACAGAGGTATTCGAACGGGAGGCTTTTGTCTTCCCGGTTTCGTCAGGTACGGCGGCGAACGGGCTCGCTCTCGGCTCAGTCACACCATCTTACGGCACGATTTTCTGCCACAGACTAGCGCATATCGTGGTTTCGGAGGCAGGCGCAGCGGAATTCTACACGGGTGGCGGCCGGTTGGTGCTGTTGGACGGGGAGCACAGCAAACTGTCGCCCGCCACGCTGCAATCGGCGCTCGCAGGCTACGGCCCGAAATTCATGCACCAGATGCAGGCCTCGACGCTGAGCCTCACCCAGGCCACCGACCGCGGCACGGTTTATTCGTGCGCCGAACTCAAGGCGCTGAGCGAGGTTGCCCACGCGGCCGGAATGAAAGTCCATCTCGATGGCGCCCGCTTCGCCAATGCGTTGGTCCATCTGGGCGCAACGCCGGCCGAGATGACGTGGAAATCAGGCGTCGACATCATTTCCTTCGGCGCCACCAAGAACGGCGCCATGATGTCGGAAGCGGTGATCGGTTTCGACAAGGCAGTCGCGGAGGTGCTGCGTTTCAAGCACAAGCGCGCCGGCTTCCTGCACTCGAAGATGCGCTACTTCTCAGCGCAGTTGCTCGGCTACATTGAAAACGGCCTATGGCTTGACAACGCCCGCGCCGCCAACGCTACCGCCCGCCGCATTGCCGCCGCCTTGCAGGCAACGCCCGGCGTCTCGCTGACCCATGCGGTCGAGGCCAATCAGGTTTTCGCGCACATGCCGCCGCATATCCATGCAGGACTGAAAGACGCCGGGATCGAGATCCGCTCGTGGCCATGCGAGACCGGCGATCTCTATCGTCTTGTTACGTCTTATTGCGATCCCGAGGACCTTGTGGTGTGCTTGGAGGCAGCCCTCGCCGCTAGCGGCGCCAGCGCGAAACGGAACAGCGCATGACATATTGGCAAAGGCCGTCAGCGCCTCCCGATGCCGAAGAGCGGCGATCGTCCGATCTCATGGTGGCCTATGCCGTCGGCAGACTGCCACCGGTTGACGCCGGCTTTTACAGCCGTGCGCGCGAGGCGGCCACACTCGTTGCTGAAATCATTGTGCCACCGCGCGATGGGCGCGCGTTCAGGGTGAACAAGGGCCAAATCTTTCGCATTGTCAGCAGCGAAGGCCCGCAGGTCGGCGACCTCAATCTCTGGAATGTCGATAATCTTTCCGAACGCTTCTTCAGCGGCAAGACCCGGCAGATCCACGCGACCCATGTAACAGCAGGCGACCGCCTATGGAGTACACTGCCCTATCTGCGGCCCATGGTGACGATCATCCACGACACGCTCGGCTGGTACGGCTTCGATACCGATGGCGGCGGCATCCATGACGTCATCGGCACACGTTGCGATCCCTACACTGGCAAATTGCTGAGTGGCGCCGAGTACCACCAGCATTGTCATTCCAACTTGTCGCGAGCGCTCGCCACCGAAACTGGATTGCCAGTCAAAGAGGCGGAACAGCATGTCCACGATGTGCTGAATGTCTTCATGTGCACCGGGTTCACCAAGGACACCCATCAGTACTTCATGAAGCCAAGCCCGGTCAGGCCAGGCGACTACATCGAATTCTTCGCCGAAATGGAACTCCTGTGCGCGTTATCAGCCTGCCCGGATGGCGATTGCTCCGCGAGCCATGCGGGAGGAGTTCAAGCCTGCTTTCCGTTGAAAGTGGAAATTCGTCAGCCAGGCGCTGGCGCAATAAGCGGCTGGACAGAAACCGCTCCGAGCGGCTATTCGCGGACACATGGACTTTAAAGTGTGAGCGCCGCGCGCGAAACTTGAGCCGCTAACGACCTTACTCGTGCGGCCGCGTCCGCCAGACGGTCGCGTGATAGCTTGCCATCGGCCACCGCGGCCGACAGCCCCTCAATGATGTCAGCCGTATGCGGGCCGCTTGCCAACAGCAGCAAGTCAGCTCCGGCGGTAAGTGAAGCTATAGCGGTATCCAGCAACGATCTGCCACGCAGCGTCGCTGGCGCGTCGAGGTCATCACTGACAATCAGTCCCCTGAACCCAAACTCTTGGCGCAGCAAGGCCATCACGGCCGGTGATGTTGAGGCGGATTGATTGGCGTCAATGGCGGCCACTGGAGCAGGCCCAGTCATCACGGCCTTTACACCCGCAGCGATGACCGCCTGAAAGACCGGCCCGGCGATCGCCAAGTCAGCCGCCGAACCGGTGAGCGACACGTCCACCAGGGCCGGATCGGCAGCCATCTGGCGATAGCCCGGGAAGTGTTTTGCGG
>JAYUAJ010000305.1:0-4086 GCA_043741375.1 Hyphomicrobiaceae bacterium
CTATCCGACAAGCGTGCGTTTTGGCGCGGGACGGATCGCGGAACTGGCCGAGGCCTGCAAGGGTGCAGGGATTTCGCGACCGCTGTTCGTGACCGACCCGGGGCTTGCCTCCCTGCCGATGACGAAGATCGCCTTCGGGACGCTGGCGAGTGCTGGCCTGCGCGCGGGGATATTCTCGAACCTGAAATCGAATCCGGTCGAGAGCAATGTCGCGGCCGGGGTGGCGCAGCTGCGTGAAGGGCTGCATGACGGGGTCATCGCGTTTGGCGGCGGGTCGGCGCTGGATGTCGGCAAAGTCATTGCCTTCATGTCGGGGCAGACGCGGCCGATGTGGGACTTCGAGGATGTCGGGGACTGGTGGACGCGTGCCGATCCCAAGGGCATCGCACCGGTCATTGCCGTTCCCACAACTTCGGGGACGGGATCCGAGGTCGGGCGGGCTGGCGTGATCACGCAGGAAGCGACGCATACCAAGAAGGTGATCTTTCACCCGAAGATGATGCCGGTGGTGACGATCTGCGATCCGGCACTGACCGTGGGGCTGCCTGCCCCCATCACGGCGGCGACCGGCATGGATGCCTTTGCGCATTGCCTCGAGGCCTATTGTGCGCCCGGATTTCATCCGCTTGCCGATGGCATTGCGGTCGAGGGCATGCGGCTTGTGAAGGAGAGCCTGGTGCGCGCCGTGAAGAATGGCGGTGACCTGGAAGCGCGCGGCAACATGATGGCGGCGGCGGCCATGGGGGCGACTGCATTCCAGAAGGGGCTTGGCGCCATCCATGCGCTGTCGCATCCGATCGGGGCGCTCTATGACACGCATCATGGCCTGACGAATGCCGTGTTCATGCCCTATGTGCTGGCGTTCAACCGGCGTGCGATCGAGGGACGCATTGAAAGGCTTGCGGCTTATCTGGGGCTTGCTGCGTCGTTCGATGCCTTCCAGGCCTATGTGCTTGAGCTGCGGGCCGAGATCGGCATTCCCCATACTCTGGCGGGGCTGAAAGTCGGTCCGGAGAAAGTGCAGCAGATCGTCGAGATGTCGATCGTCGATCCGACGGCTGGTGGCAATCCGGTGCCGCTTGACCTGGCGGGTGCGAGAACGATCTTTGATGCAGCCTTGTCAGGGGAGTTGAAAGTGGCATGAGTGCGCTTCGTCTGCTGGTCGTTGAGGGTAATACGGCAGAGGGGCGGGAGCGCCATTCTGCGGTCGGCGGGCGCGTGGCGAGCGAGCGCTATTCGCAGGTGCTGCACGAGCTTGCGGCTGGTGCGCGCGTCGACGTCTGCTTCCCGGCGGATCTGGGTGCCAACCTGCCCGATCGCATGGGGCTTGAAGGCTATGACGGGGTTGCGATCACGGGATCGTCGCTCAACATCTATGATCTCGGTGCGCCGATCATGCGCCAGATCGAGCTGGCGCGCTCGGTGTTCGAGACTGACACGCCGTTCTTTGGTTCCTGCTGGGGGCTGCAGGTGGCGACCGTCGCTGCTGGCGGTACCGTGCGGAAGAACCCGAAAGGGCGCGAGATCGGCTTCTCGCGCGGGATCTGCCTGACCGAAGCGGGCGAGGAGCATGATCTCTACTGGGACAAGCCGACCGTCTTCGATGCGATCACGGTTCATCTCGACGAGGTCGAGGAAACCGCGCGTGGCACGACCATCCTTGCCACCAATTCCTGGAGCGCCATTCAGGCGGCGGAGATCAAGACGCGCCGCTGCACCTTCTGGGGCGTGCAGTATCATCCGGAATATTCGTTCGCCGACATTGCCGCGGTGGTGAAGCGGCTCAAGGGGCCCAGCGTGGAGCAGGGGCTGTTCCGGGGGGATGCCGATCACGCAAGCTATGTGGCCGAGCTCGAGTCGTTCGAGCACAATCCCGGGGACAGTTCGCTAGCCTGGCGGCACGGCGTGAGCACAGCTGTCACGGATGCGGCACATCGCACGCGTGAGCTCAAGAACTGGATCGAACGGCTGGTATTGCCAACACGGGGCAAGCGCGGGCGGGGATAGGCCTGATTAGTCTTCTTCCGGCAGGCTGAATGCCTTTGCCAGGCGATCGCCCTGCATCATGGAAACGTGGAGGATGTCCGTGATGATGATTTCCCCGGTTGAGGCTTGGCACCAGTAGATGTAGTGCTGCTTGTGCCTGGTGAAGTAGCCATTCACTTCGAACTGCTGTCCAACAGGTCTCCACAAAATGGTTTTGTCGGCGATCCGGCGGAACTTGTCGTACATTTTGTCGAGGTAGGTATCAGCCTGTTTTCCCCCCCAGTTCACCACCGTATATTGATATATTTCGACCAGCGACACCTTGGCCTGTTTGGTTAGATTCCAGCGTGTCATTTCCGCTTTCTTTTTTTCCCGGCCAGGTTTTTGATGTCTCTTGCGCTTACTGGTTCATAGTTGGATGCCGTTTCGGCAAATGCTGCTTTCAATCGCGATTTCACTTTCTGGAATGCCGCCTCGTCCTGTTTCGCCTTGTCCTTGCGGATGAGGTCGCGAACATATTCGCTGACACTTTCATAGTCGCCTTCGGTCGTCGTGCGTTCGACGTGTTCCCTGAGTGCGCCGCTGACGCGCACGTTCACACTCAGTGATTTTGGTTCGGTATTTTCACGATCTGTCATGTGAACAATATAGAAGATAATGTGGCCCCATTCAATGAAAATTGCGTCCGGCGGGTAGCACGGTGCGGACGTTGCGCGGGTGTTTGTAGAGGTTGGCGCCGGGGGAGGTGCCGCCTGGCGGCGCAGGGCGCGAGACCTCGTCGGCGCGGCTTTCCGGCCTGAAGGGGGTCGTGTCGCTTGCCAGTTCGTCGAGGAGAGGTGTCAGGTCCTCGATGTGATCCGCGATGACATGGATGACGTTGCTTTCGCTCTGCAATTCGCCGCGCACCATCGCAAAGCGGCTGCCCAGAACCTGGGGGCGGAACTGCTCGAAGGTCCGTGGCCATACGACGATGTTGGCGATGCCGGTTTCATCCTCCAGCGTCATGAAGATCACGCCCGAGGCCGTGCCTGGGCGCTGGCGCACGAGGACGAGGCCCGCCACCTGCACGCTGCGGCCGGGCCGTGCACTGACGAGATCGTCGTTTGCGGTCACCTTGCGCCGTTTCAGTTCGTCGCGCAGGAAGGAAACGGGATGCGCCTTCAGCGAGAGGTGGAGATGGCGATAGTCCTCGACGATGTGTTCGCCGAGCGGCATGGCGGGCAGGGCGAAGTCGGCCTCGACGGTGCGCGAAGAGGCGGCGGCGAGCAGGGGCAGGTCGTCCTTGTCGCCGGCGCGGCGCAGGCCGCGGATCGCCCAGAGCGCCTCACGCCGGTCGAGGCCCAGCGAGCGGAAGGCATCCGCATCGGCGAGGCGTTCCAGCACGGCGGGCTCGAGGCCTGTGCGCAGCCAGAGGTCGCGGATCGAGTCGAAGGGCTGCGTGCGTGCGGCTTCGAGGGTGCTGGCGTCGTCCTCATGGAAACCCGAGATCTGGCGCAGCCCCAGGCGCAGGGCGTGCGTGGTGCGGATGTCGGGAGCCATGGAGGCGTGGCGGCGGTGTATATTTTTCGCGATGGGTGGCCGGGTCAGGCCCGGCCATGACGATGCAGGCTCAAGTGTGTTGTCCCAGTCCGAGAAATTGACGTCGATGGCGCGGGTTTCGATGCCGTGGTCCTCGGCGTCGCGGACGATCTGGGCTGGCGCGTAGAAGCCCATGGGTTGCGAGTTCAGCAGCGCTGCCGCGAAGACATCGGGATAGTGGCACTTGATCCATGACGAGTAATAGACAAGGAGCGCGAAGCTTGCGGCGTGGCTTTCGGGGAAGCCGTAGTCTCCAAAGCCCTGGATCTGCCTGAAGCAGCGCTCGGCGAAGTCGGGCTCATAGCCACGCTCGATCATGCCCTTGATGAACTTCTCCTCGAAGCTGTTGATGGTGCCCATGCGGCGGAAGGTTGCCATGGCGCGGCGCAGGCGGTCGGCCTCCGATGCGGTAAAACCTGCGGCCACGATCGCGATGCGCATGGCCTGTTCCTGAAACAGGGGGACACCAAGCGTCTTGCCGAGCACGGTCTTCAGTTCTTCTTTCGGATAGACAATCTTTTC
>JAYUAJ010000306.1:0-4086 GCA_043741375.1 Hyphomicrobiaceae bacterium
CATCCTGAGCTTGAATCAGCCCGTTCACGCCAGATCAAGCCCCCATGCCCGAGTCAGTCCGTCGCACTGAGTGCCAAAGGGGGGTGAGCAATTACGAAGTTGGAGGGTAAGCTGACGTGAAATTGGGTTGCAATCATGGACACGACAGCGACGGCTTCTGGACTCGGTGCCGTAGCTATCGGTCCATCAAAGTGAAGCCTGTTTCTCGCCCTGTTGGCATTGATAGCTGACCATGGCTAAGTGCCCTATTGCACTCGACGATCACAAGGAGGGGGTTCAGTGCTCGCTCTCGACACGGCAGAGTGGTCAAAGCTCGCCCACGCTTATGGTCCGGCATCGGATATCCCAGATTTGCTACATGCATTAGAACTGAAAACGGCTCCCCGAACCGCATATCAAGCCGAGCCATGGTACTCGCTATGGTCTGCCTTGTGCCATCAAGGTGACGCTTACACAGCATCCTATGCAGCCGTTCCGCATATCGTGCGTATCTGCTTAAATGCTGATCCCCATATCGACTTTGGCTTTTTTCAACTTCCTGCTTGTATTGAAATTGCACGCGCGAAAAAGCGCGGACCAAATGTTCCGATTGCGTTGTCTGCTGCCTATAACGACGCACTTAGACTTTTGCACGCTTGTGCATCCAAACACTCATCTGTTCCGTGGGACGACGCAATGGCGCAGAGCGTTGCCGCAGCACTGGCTGCAGCAAAAGGCCGGACCAGATTAGCCGAGGCAATCGTGAATCTCGATGATTATATTATTCAACGAGTTATCGATCTCGACTTCTGATCGTAGGTGCATTTCAGGGCAATCGCCAATGGCAGAAAATGTTGAGGGTTTCGGATGGCGGCCCATGAAGGACCTATCAGCGCGCATCGGGGCCGGCGTTCGAAAGCCTCATCATGACCGACCGGTCGCCGACAAGCATATTGCATCGGCCGGCATGCTCGGTCTACCCCCCCAGCGGACGTTCGTCCTTGGCTGAAAATGTCGTTTACTCCGAGGCCATTCGCCGCGAATAACCACTGGCGACCTGGCTGCCTTAGCCGAGACCGCGGAATTGGCCGAAGGGTAGGGGAAGCTCGCCGCACGCCGTGTCGCGTCTCGCAAAGTCGAGGCGTGGACCTCGCGCCTCTTGGGAAATGCAAGATGAGCGACGACATTCCTCCCAACGGACCGAGTTTTTAGGATCAGCCCAAAGCCAGCGCCTTCCGGACGCCGGCGGGCCACTGCTCGAGGTCGGCGCCGTGGGTGGCGAACAGGGCGAGCGCCAGGCGGTCCAGGCCGAAGGCGGCGCAGCCGGTGTGGGCGTGTTCGCCGTCGGCGTGGTTGAGGTCCCAGGTGTGGCCGAAGTGCTCGCGGTGGTAGTTGAAGCTCATGCAGGCGGTCGGGGCTTCGGGCGAATAGATCGGCACCAGCAGCTCGAACTTCAGCGCCTGTTCCATCTGGCTCGCGGCCATCAGCTGCGCCATACGGCCAAAGAAGGGATCGCTCGCGCGGTCGACGTGGAAGGTGAGGCCCAGTCGGGTTGCCATCTCCTGGCCGCGCGCCAGCCAGCGGGTGCGGAACGCCATCACCTGCTCGGCCGTGCCGACGCAGACATATTCACGCATACGGAAGGTCTGCAGCCGGTCGAGCTTGACGGAGGGTTCGCGGCGGAAACAGTCGCTGGCGACATCGAATTTCAGACCCGCCGCCGGGACGGGACCACGCGCTGCGGCGAGGGGGTAGACCGGGTAGCAGGCCGCCGGCGTCAGTACGAGATCGCTAACTTGGGCCTGCTCGGCCCACACGGTCTCACCGCCCGGTTTCACTTCGGCATGAGGGTCTCCCGAGCCGCCTGCCGGCATGCAGCAGACACCGCCCAGCAGCTGCGGGAAATTGCCCACGTAGCCCGATTTTTCCAACGTCTTCAGGCTCATCACCGGCGGGAAGCGCAACACTTCGGTGCCAGGCTCGCGCTCCGAGGTGATGAGCTGGTTCAACCCCTCGATGACCCGCTCAAACAGCTGGGTACGAATGTACACGCCCAATATTCCGGTCGAATGATACATCGCCGGCGCAATGGATTTGATGCGGTCTTCCATAGCGGAGGTCATGCGGTGCCTCAATGAGGAGGGAATCGAAGCGATCAAACCGTCGGGCGGCTGATCTTGTCCGGCATCTGACTTAGCAGCAGTCCGCCGGCGGTGTTGGCGAGAATGCGATCATTGTTAATCATGATCGAGGAGGAGAGAATATCGCGCAGCTGTCGCCCGACGCTGAACTCGCCGTCGTTGCGATAGCCGGTCAGGCCGGTCGCCCGCAGCGCGCTCATCACGGTGGCGATCGCCAGCTCCGAGGCGTTCACCTTCAACAGGGTCAGCTCGGTCTGCACGTCCAGCTGATCGAGCGCATCGCCGTTCGCGCGCGCCGCCTCGTAGGTCGCCAGCGCGCCCTGCAGGTTGTTGCGCAGCGAACGCAGCGTGAGGCTGCCTTGCGTGAGATGGGAGGCTCCCGGCGGCAGGGCGCCCGACGATTTGGCCGCCGCCATGCGGATGAAGCGGCGTGCCCGGTCGAGCGCACTGGCCGCAATGCCGGCCCAGGCGCTACCCCAGACCAGATGGGCGACCGGCATCATCGAGCGGGCATGAATGACGTGATAGGGGACGGGAAACACCTGGTCGGCACTGATCCGGGCTTTCAGGTTGAAACCGGCGCTCGAGGTGCCGCGCATCCCCAGCGTCTCCCAGCCTTTCAGCGGTTCCAGCGTGTAGTTCGCCTTCTCCAGCGCCACCAGCACCTGGTCCGAAGAGGGTGCGTCCGGCGAGCGGCGCGCGGTGGAGAGAATGCCATCGGCCTCGGCGCCGTACGACATCACGGTGGCGCTGCGCGTGAGCTTGAAACCGTCGCCATCCGGCTCCACTGCGCCGGCGCTGTTGCGCACATCGCCGCCGCCCTGGCCTTCGGTGGTGGAGGAGGCGAGCAGCAACTGATCGCGCGCGATGCGGCGCTGGAAGTCGAGCAGCCAGACATTGTCGCCGGCGTGCCCGACCAGGCACGCGATCTTGATCTGGTGCATGGCGTAGATCATGGCGGTGGCCGAACAGGCGCGGCCAAGCGCGTAACAGACGTTGGTCACCTCGGCGAGCGGCGCGCCTTCGCCGCCACGTTCAACCGGGATGGCAATGCTTAGCAGTCGCTCCTTGCGCGCCGCCGCAAATGCCTCGCTCGGAAAGCGAGCGTTGGTGTCGGTGCTTTCGGCATGGGCGGCCGCCACTTCCGCCACCGCCTTGGCCCGCTCGTCCAGAGTTCGCACGGCTTCCATTGGATTTGGCCCACTACGCTGCAAACGCTGGTTCATTCTGCTCTTCGGCTTGCTGCTTGCGGTTGTGACTACTCGCTGCAATTGTTTACAGCGTCAACTGCCCGCAGCCTTAAGCCAAACGCGGTGAACATATTGCATTGCGCGGCGTCCCGGGGCAGTTAAGCCGAAAGTTAGCTTAACGACGCACCGCGCCAGAGGTTTCATCGATGACCTATACGATCGCAACGACAACACAGCAGCGCATCACGGCCGCCGTGGAAGGGCTGCTGGCGCCGCGGCTGCGCAGCCGGCACCTGGCGCCCGGCGACGACCTGCGCAAGTCTGGCCTGTCTTCGCTGGATCTGGTCAAGCTGGTGTTGAAGCTGGAGCAGGAGTTCCAGCTGGTGATCCCGGAAACGGCGATCACGCCGCAGAATTTTTCGTCGATCGCGACCATTGATGCGCTAATCACTGGTTTGGTCGACAACGGCTGACGCAGCGGAGCCACGTTCAATGCTCGACTTCCCGATCATCGATGCGCATGTTCATCTGGTCGATCAGCAACGGCTCAAGTACGCCTGGATGGCTGGCGCACCGGCGCTCAACCGCAACTGGACGCCGGCCGATCTCACGGCTCGCGCCAAGCCGTACGACATCGGCGGCTATGTGTTTGTCGAAGTCGATGTCGATGCGCTGCTGCATATGGACGAGGCGGTTTGGGTCGACGAGGTTGCGAAGACCGATCCGCGGCTGAAAGGCTGCGTCACGTCCCTGCCTCTGGAGCTGGGTCCGCAGGC
>JAYUAJ010000307.1:0-20906 GCA_043741375.1 Hyphomicrobiaceae bacterium
CCGGCGCCAACAGAAAACCGATGGCCGAGCCGACACCCGCGCCGGTCGGAATGATAATCTTTGTAATGCCGAGTTTTCCCGCAAGCCGCGCCGCGTGCAGAGGAGCCGCGCCCCCGAAAGCGATCATGGTGCGCCCCGCCAGTTCCAATCCGCGTTCCACGGCATGCACGCGCGCCGCGCCGGCCATGTTCTCGTCGACGATTTCGATCACGCCCTCGGCCGCCGCAGCAGCGGACAGTTTCAATTTGCCGCCCACGGACGAAAAGAGCGCCTTTTCGGCCGCGCGCGTATCGAGTTGCATGCGCCCGCCCGCGAAACCCGCCGAGGCGAGCCGCCCCAACACCAGGTTCGCGTCTGTCACGGTCGCGCCAGTCCCGCCCTGTCCGTAGCAGGCTGGCCCCGGTTGCGCGCCAGAACTCTCCGGCCCGACCTTGATGCGGCCCAACGCATCGACGCCCGCGATGGAGCCGCCGCCCGCCCCGATCTCGACCATCTCGACCACCGGGATTTTCACCGGCATGCCGGACCCCTTCATGAAGCGGTGCGCGCGATTCACCTCGAAGAAGCGCGACAAGAGGGGCTCGCCGTCGTCGATGAGGCAAATCTTTGCGGTCGTCCCGCCCATGTCGAAGGACAGGACCCTGTCCTCGCCCAGCTCGCGGGCGATGCGGGCGGCGAGGATAGCGCCGCCGGCCGGACCGGACTCCACCAGGCGGATCGGGAACTCAGCCGCCGTCTCCACCGTGACCAGGTGCCCGCCCGAGGTCATCAGCAGGAACGGGCAGGAGAATCCATCCGCCTTCAGATCATCCGTTAACTGACGCAAATAGCTCGCCATCAGCGGCTTCACATAGGCATTGGCCGTGGTGGTCGATTGGCGCTCGTATTCGCGGATTTCGGGACAGACCTCCGATCCCAGCGACAGCGCCACTTTGGGCAAGCGCCGCGCAATCACCGCGCCGACGCGTTGCTCGTGGGCCGGATTGGCGTAGGCATGCAACAGCCCGACCGCGACGCTCTCGACGCCGGCCTTCTCGATCGCCGCGATCGCCTTGTCGATGGACCCCTCATCCAGCGGCGTCAGCACGTCGCCGCGAAAGCTCATGCGCTCCTTCACCGGCAGCCGCAGTTCGCGTGGCACCAAAGGCGCGAGACGATCCGCCGACAGATCATACTGGTCGAACCGGCTCTCGGTCCCGATCTCAAGCGAATCGCGATGACCCTCGGTCACGATCAGCGCCGTCCGCGCGCCCTTGCGCTCGATCAGCGCGTTGGTGGCCAGCGTGGTGCCATGGATGATCAGCGACACGTCCTTTGCACGCGTTTCGGTCTGGCGCATCAGATCGCGCACGCCGGACATGAAACCGGCCGCCGGGTTGGCCGGCGTGGTCAGCACTTTTATCGAATGAGTGACGCCGCCCTGATCCAGCACGACATCGGTGAACGTTCCGCCGATATCGACGGAGAGGCGCGTGGTCATTTCGGAGGGCTCGGGAGTTACAGGGTTGGCAGGGTGTTATAGCGGTTGCGCGCTGGTTGCCAACCGGGGCGGCTGACGCTTAGCGCGGCGCTGGGCTAGGCGTAGCGGTTGTGGGAGGTCGCATCCGACACAACTGCTAGCTTGCATGTTCCCGCCCATTGGGGTACACATTCTCCATGTGGCAGCCGTCCCAGATCGCCATCGAAATTGAGGACGGAACCGACCACCCGGTGGCCGTAATCGGTATTACGACGCCGGGCGGAAGGATTGAGATGATGGCCGAACTCATTCCAACCGGGCGCGTGCTGCGGCTGGTCGGCTTTCATGTCCAGAGCGTGATGGGGCCGAATTCACTTGGCATCGCCGCCCTTCGCGCCATCGCAGATGCCGCCTTTGAAAGGCTACCCGATTATGACGCAATCGTCGTTGAAGGAGCAACTCGCACAACTGGGGCCGGTCCGGGTCGTGTCCCCGGCCATCTCAGGTTCACCCGCCGACGTGGTGCTACGTCCGGTATCGGATAAGCGCGCAGTCAAGCCCATCGATGCGACGCGGGCGCTGTTGAGCGGAGGGCTGACGATGCTCAAGGGCAAGCGCGCCGTCGAAGCCATGTTGGAGCGCGGCGAGGTGGCGATCCGCCTGCTCGCAGTCAGCGACTTTGCGGCTCTGGCCCAGGACCTGCGGGCGGCGGGCATTGCGATGACTGCACTGAGCACGGACGAAATCGACGTGAAGGCCTTGCGCGAAAAACTCGGCCTTGCGCAGGAGCAATTCGCGCTGCGCTACAATCTCAGCGTCGATACGGTCCAACATTGGGAAGCGGGTAGCCGGCGTCCTGATCGGGCCGCGAACAACTATTTGAGGGTAATCGCCACCGATCCGCAGGTCGCGGCTCGGGCGCAAGAAGTGGTGGGGTGAGGCGGTCGCCCACCGTCGAGTTACGTGCGAAGAATAGACCGACATACTATCAAATTGTCGCGAGAACGCACACGTCAGACTTTAAAGAAGCGGCGTCTCGGAACATGCCACCTCGATTGTCAGATATCTCGACTTCAAATATCTCACGAGCCGCTCTTTACGCTGCGGTCCGTCTTTGGCTGGTCCAACTATAATTTTTGACAATAGGTAAATTATGTTTCGACGATTCATTGATTGCTATATATTGTTTCAATGATGAAGTGTATCGCAATTTTCTTATTAATTTTTTCTCGCGAGATACCCGAACCGGATCTTCATTTAGCCAACGCGCCTTCATGGGCTCGTCTACGTGGCAAAATACTGCACGCACCTCCGACTCTTCTCGAAATCCGATGTGCTTGAGTCGCATCGCGGTCGTTAGAAATTCATTCAGCAATTTTTCGGGCAGCTTTCCGCGGGCACGAAGGTGCGGTCATCGACGGCCGCGACCAATTTCGGAAATTCAACTCGAAATGCATTGACACCTTCGTCATAAACAACTTCATCGAACAAGTCAAAATTGTACAAGTATTCATGCTGTTCGCATTGAAACAACTCACTCAATTTATTTGAGTCAAATACGATTGCATAGCCTGTGGTCGCGCCGTAAGCACGCCACTGACTCAACAAACCATTAGAATGGACATATGCATCATCGTGACCGCAAAAAGAAACAACATGCGGCGAGAACAGCCCCGGTCGCAACTCCGTTCCGAAGGCTGACGAGTGCATCGCCTCTATCAAAATAACGCATTCGCGCTCAATTAATGCGTTACGTGTGTTTTCGGACAATTCAATATCATGCATCTTAGTGCCCATTGGGACTTCTGAGAACGCCTTTCGAATGTGCGGTGAAATTAGCTCTTTTAGTATTGGTAACAACTGCTGCATTTCTGATGAATCGTTTAAGCACCTATAATGTGTTGCAAATATGCTGTTCGTGTTCAGAATTCCCAGCAATCCATCCTTGGTAGTATAATGATGGAGAAAATCATGACGCATGCGATTGGTCATGCCAATTAACTCAGGTAGCAGAAGGAAGCATTGAAGTCTTGCTGAGTGCTCAATCACACAGATCGTCCAACCGTCACCCCTCCCACGCCGCCCCCACCTGCACCAGCTCGCCATCCCCCTCGCCGTTCGCCTCGCCGTACCCCTTGAACAGCTCCGCCACCTTTTTCATCTCACGAGCCTCCAGTACGACCGGTTCGCCAAAGACCTTGGTCCGGGCGTACATCGCCGCCAGGGTCTCGACTTCGACGGCGAGGCCGAGCGCCTTCTCCAGCGACACGCCCAAACAAATCATGCCGTGGTTGGCCAACAGACAGGCCTTGCGCCCCTCCAGCGCCTTCAGCGCGTTGTCGCTCAGGTCCTGCGTCCCGAAGGTGGCGTAATCGGCGCAGCGGATGCTGTCGCCGCCGGCGACCGCGATCATGTAGTGGAAGGCGGGCATGTCCTGGCGCTGGCAGGCGAAGGCGGTCGCGAACACCGAATGGGTGTGCAGAACCACGTTGGCCTCCGGGCGGGCGGCCAGGATGTCGCGGTGGAAGCGCCATTCGACGCTGGGGCGGCGCGGGCCCCACCAGCGGCCGGAAAAGTCCATGACGGCGAGCTCCTTGGGGTCGAGCGTGTCGTAGGCCATGCCGGAGGGGGTGAGGAGGAAGCGATTCTCGTCGATCCTTAGACTGATGTTGCCGGAGCGTCCCTGGTTAAGGCCCATGGCGTTCATGCGCCGGCAGGTCTCGACCACCTCGGCGGCGAGGGCGAGCGGGGGACGGGGGGTGATGCGTTTCTTGGCGCTGGCCGGCATGGCAGGGGTCTCTTGGGGTAGGGGCGATTGAGGGGCTTGTGTTGCGGCGCCAATGCCACATTTGGCTAAGATTGTCATGGGCGGCGACAGGTTAGGCGGCGGTACGTCAGACCGTTTGGGCTCACGGTATGCGGAGCGGGATGATGGCGAGACACATTGAGACGATAACACGGGCCAAGGCGACGATAACAGGACTGTGTTGGGCAAGACCAGGACGCTGTTGGGCAAGACCAGGACGTTGTTGGGCGTTGGCGGGGCTCGTTAAGGCATTCTATTAAGGTAGTTCATCAGTAGACGTTGTAGATAGCGGACCGTGACGGTGTGATTTTCTTGCCACACATTCACGCCGGCCCGCCGGCCCCTTCGCCCTCCTCCTCGGCCAGGGGTCCATCATCGCGGGTGGCTGCCGTCCGGCGGGGGGCGAGCGGTACGGAGCGCACGTGTTCCTCGATGTGCTCGATCATCAGGCCGGCCAGGTCGCGGCCCGAAAGGCCTTCGATGCCCTCCAATCCGGGCGAGGAGTTCACTTCCAGCACCTTGATGCCATCATGCGCCTGCAGCAGGTCGACGCCCGCCACCTGCAGGCCCATGGCCAGCACGGCTTTGACAGCGATCTGGCGTTCCTCGCGCGTCAATCGGACCGGCTCGGCCTGGCCGCCCATATGCAGGTTGGAGCGGAAATCACCGGCTGCCGCACGCCGCCGCATGGTGGCGACCACCCGCTCGCCTACCACCAGACAGCGGATGTCGGAGCCGGCGCTTTCCTCGATGAAATCCTGCACCAGAAAGTCGGCTTCCACGACACGGAAGGCGCTGATCAGCGATTCCGCCGCAGCATCGGTTGGGGCCAGTACGACCCCCCGACCTTGGGTGCTGGCCAGAAGCTTAATGACCATGGGCGCGCCACCCACCAGTTCAATCAGCTTTTGCGAATCCTTGCTGGAATGAGCGAACGCGGTCAGCGGCATCGGAATACGATGCTGCGCCAGCGTCTGGTGCGCCAACAGTTTGTCACGCGAAATACCGATGGCCTGGGCCCGGTTGAGACAGTACGTGCCGAGGATCTCGAATTGCCGCACCACCGCCATGCCATAGCGCGTGATCGACGAGCCAATGCGCGGAATGACAGCGTCGTAGAACGGCAGCGGCTTGCCATCATGGTGAATGGCTGGAGCGGTGGTGTGAATGGAGAGATAGCAGCGCGCGGTATCGATGACGTCGATCGTGTGGCCGCGCGCCATGGCCGCATCGCGCAGACGCTGACTGGAGTAGCTTTCCGGCTCGCGGGTGAGCAGCGCGATGCGCAGGGTGCGTCGCACGGTGGCAGGCGGCGCCAGGCCGTTGTAGACGTCATAGTCGAGCGTGCCTTGCTGACACGACAGCGCGGGGCTCACGACCATATCGGGCAGGATCGCCTGCCGTCCCAGCAGCATGCGGTAGGACATAGCTTGGCGGTTGGTCAGCGATATTTCGATTGGCCAGCTGCGCCCGCCGATGCGCACTTGGGTGGTAATGACGTAGCGCCACTCGGCCTCGCCGTTCGACGAGGTGAACTGGCGGCGATCCGCGACAATTCCGGTGCAGAACACCTCGATATCGTCGCGGCCGGGCACCGGATGCACGCCGAACCGAACACGCCGGTGCCCCTCACCGAACGGCTCGATGGCGAAGGCGTGCAGGGCCGACGTCTTTGCGCCAGTATCGACCTTCAGTTTCAGGGCCGGCAGCCCCAGTTCATCGAGGCTCGCCCATTCTTCCCAGCCAAGCACAAATTCGCTGGCGCCAATGCTGCTCACCATGACGGCCGTTCCTCGGGGCAAAGCGTCTCGCAAGCGGCATCCTTACCATGCCAGCATCCCCGATGTCCCAATTCGGCCCCTTTCTCGGCCACAACGGTGCGCACACTATGGATGGGCAAGGAGACTGCGCGTGGGGTTTGGGCCGCATTGGACGCGAGTGGGCATTGCGTGCGCCGTCGCCGTATTGCTGGGCTGGTTCGGAGCGGCCCGGGCTGCCGATCAGACCGCCGTGAAGGCGCAGCACGGATTCTGGCAGGTCGTCTGCAAAACGCCCGAAGGCGCCAAGGCCGAGTTGTGCGCGCTGGTGCAGGACGTCACGAGCGACAGCAATCCGGATGTGCAGTTGTCGGTGCAATTTCATCAGGGGCCGGACGGAACCAAGGTGCTGCGGGTACACGCGCCACTCGGCCTGCTGCTGCCGCCGGGTCTTGGCCTGCAGATTGATCAGGAAAAGGTCGGCAATGCCCAATTCGTGCGCTGCCAGGTGGTCGGCTGCGTGGCGCAGGTGTCGTTGCCGCCCGATCTCTTGGCGAAGTTCACCAAGGGCAAGACGGCCTGGTTCATCATCTACCAGACCAAGGAGCAGGGGATTGGCATCCCCGTGGCGCTCGAGGGGTTAGGCGAGGCGCTGGCCGAATTGAAGTAGGGCATCTGGCTAGCCGCTGAGCAGCGCCGAAGCCGTCGACTCGTCCGTGATCAAGCCGTTGATCAGCTGGCTGTGCAGGGCGCCACGAATGGCCGGAAGCTTACGCACCCCCATGGCCGCGCCGATCACCAGGCAGGTGTCCCGCGACGGGATGGGCGCACTGGCCACCCGCTCATTGGTGAGGCCTTCGATCAGCTGCCCCTCGGCATTGAACACCCAGCCGACGATTTCGCCAACCGCGCCAGCAACCCGCAGGGCCTCCAGTTCGACGCTGGTGAGAAATCCGTCCATGGCCAACGGCGCGGCCGGGCCAAATTCGCCAATACCAACGAAGGACACGTCAGCGCGGGCGGCCAGGGCAAGTGCGTCTTGAATCAGCGATGGGCCATGCAGCAACTCACGCTCGGCAACGGTCGATGCAAAGACCGGCAACGAGAACGGGAAGTGGCGCGCGTTGATGGCATCGGCCATGCTGAAAATGACATTGTAGTAGGCCGCCGAACCGTCGGGACCGATATTGCCGGTCAGCGAAACAACCTTGTGTTGCTGGCAGTCCATGCGCGGCAACAGGTCGGCCGCCGCTTTCAGGGTGCGACCTTTCCCCATAGCCATCACGATCGGCTCGACCGAACGCAACCGACGTTCAATCTCGACCGCGACGGCTTCGGCAATACCGAGCGTTGTGGACAAAGAAGCAGGGTCGCTTGGGACGACTTCGACACGGGACAGCCCGAACCGGTCGGTCAGGCGGTCCGCAAGGTCCATGGTCTCGGCAATCGGATGCTCCAGGCGGACGCGGATCAACCCTTCGGTCACGGCCAACGACACCAAGCGTTGCGCCGTCTGGCGCGAAACGCCTAACTTGGTGGCGATATCTTCCTGGGTATTGCCCGCCACATAGTAGAGCCAGCCAGCGCGGGCGGCGTCGTCGAGTCTCTGGTCCGAGGAATCCCTGCGCCGTGTCATGGGCGCACGCTATAGGGCTATTGAACTGACGGCAATGCGGCTCGATAGCGGTTCAGTTCTGCGGGGTCTTGTCGCCAAGCTTGCCGACGACGGTAACAATCAATTTGCCCGGTTGCAGCAGCTTTTTGGCCACGCGGCGAATGTCGTCCAGCGTCACCGCTTCAACCTTGCCGTTGCGGGTGTCGACATAGTCGATCGGAAGGTCCTGCATCTGCAGCCCCAGCAACTGGCCAGAGATGGCGCCGCTGGACGCAAAGTTGAGCGCATAGGAGCCCGTCAGGTAAGTCTTGGCGTCGATCAGTTCCTCAGGCCGCGGACCGTCCTTGGCGACCTGTTCAAGCTGGCTGCGGATCACGTCAAGCGACTTGGCCATGGCATCGGTCTTGGTCGCGACACCGCCGAGATAGACCGACGAGTGCTGTAACGGAACAATGTAGCTGTAGACCGAATAGGCAAGGCCGCGCTTCTCGCGCACCTCGTCCATCAATCGCGACGAGAAACCGCCGCCGCCGATGATGTAATTAAGGATGTAGGCCGCGATGAAATCGGGGTCCTTGCGCGCCATGCCGATATGACCGAACTGGGCCACCGATTGGGGGATGTCCATTTCCACCGTATGCATGTTCGGCCCGCCCTTGGGGTCGGTTTGGGGCACGGGCACCAACTCGGCCTTGGCGGCAAGACCGCCGAAGACTTTGTCGAGGAATTTTCCAAGCGTCGCTGCGTCGATATCGCCGACAACCGAGACCTTCAGGTTGTCGCGGGCAAAAACGCGGCTGCGATATGTTGCCAGATCAGCAGGCACCATCGCCGTGATCGAGGCAATTGTGCCGTCGACCGGACGGCCATAGGGATGGCCTGGGAATGCGGTCTCGAACCAGGACTCTTCGGCCACCTTGTCCGGATCTTTCGAGGCAAACGTTATGTTGGCAAGCAGCTGTCCGCGCACGCGGTCCAGCGCGTCGGCGTCGAAACGCGGTTTGGCCAGCGCCAGGGCCAACAGGTCTCCCGCTTTCTCGCGGTTGGCGGTAAGCGTCTGGAAGGTGCCGGTCAGGCTATCGCGACCGGCCTCGTGGCGCATTTTGGCGGCCAGCGTTTCCATCTGTTCCTGGAAGTCCGCCGACTTGATGTCGCCGGCGCCCTCATCAAGCATGGCCGTGATGAAATTCGCCACGCCCGGCTTGTCGGCCGGGTCCTGCGACGAGCCGCCCATGAAGCCGTACTGCATCGTCAGGAGGGGCAAACCATGCTCCTCCACCAGCCAGGCTTGAATTCCGCCAGGACTTGTTACGTTCTGAATCTTCATGGCGTTGGCGGTACCCGCGGTGAAAAACAGGCCAAGCGAAATGGCGGCGGCGGTGGCGATACGCGACATCATGTTTTGGCCTCCCGCTACGACTTCTTGGCGACTTTGGTTTCCGCCGGTGGCGCCGGCTCAAGCCAGCCCGTCACGGAACCCTTGATGTTCAAATACTTCGCCGCCACGGTCTTGATATCCTCGGCGGTAACCTGCTTCAACCGGTTCGGCCAGTCTTCGATATCCGCGATCGTCTGACCGTTCACCAGCCCCCAACCGTAGCGGCGGGCCAGCGCGCCGATGCCGTCGCTCTCATAGACGTAACTTGCGATATACTGGTTGCGGGCGCTTTCCAATTCCTTCGGTGACACGCCATTGGTGATCACCTCGGCGATAACCTTGTCCATTGCCTTTTCAAGCACTCCAAGGCCCACGCCATCAGCCGCCACCCCGTAGAACGCAATCCGGCCGGTATCGAGCGCCTCGCCAGAATAGCCAGCCTCTGCGCTTGAGGCGAGCTTCTGATCGACCACCAGAGACTTGTAGAGCCGGCTGGTCGAACCGCCGCCCAAAACCTTCATAAGCAGATCAAGTGCTTCAGCCTCGCGCGGGCGGGCCTTGGCATAGGCTGGTCCAATGTAGTGCCGTACCAGCGTCGGCTGGCCGGCGCGCTCGTCGACCATATCTATGCGACGGGGCGCTACCGACGGCGGCTCCGTCGGACGAGCTGCGCGCAGCGTCGCCGGATTGGCAGCAACCTTGCCATACGTTGCCTTGGCGAGCTTCAAAACGTCTTCTGGTTCAACATCACCCGCGACAACCAGAATCGCATTATTTGGCGCGTAATAGCGATGATAGAACGTGAAAGCATCGTCGCGGCTCAGCTTGGCCATCTCGTGGAACCAGCCGATCACCGGTACCCCATAGGGATGGTTCTGATAAAGGGCGGCGCGCATCTGCTCGTCGAGCTGCGAACCGGGGTCATTCTCGATCCGCGACCGGCGCTCCTCCAGAATCACGTCGCGCTCGGTCAAAACGTCCTTCTCAAGCAACCGCAGGTTGGTCATGCGGTCGGCTTCCATCTCCATCACGAGCGGCAGCCGGTCCTTGGCAACGGATTGATGATACGTGGTTGAGTCGTTGCCAGTGAAGGCGTTGTCCTGACCGCCGTTACGCGCGATGGTCTTGGAAAACTGGCCGGGTCCGATTTTTTCAGTTCCCTTGAACATCAGATGCTCAAGGAAATGGGCGATACCGGAGGTGCCGCGCTGTTCGTCGGCAGAGCCGACCTTGTACCAGACCATGTGCTGGACCACTGGAGCGCGATGATCCGGGATGACGACCACCTGCATGCCGTTGTCGAGCTTGTATTCGACAGCGCGCGCCGCCGTTGCCATGCTCAGATTTGGGAAGGCGGACTGAATGGTCATGATGGCGATGCTTGAAAGAAGGGTCAGGGAGCCGGTGCGGCGCATGGGTTCTCTTTTGTCGGGGCACTCCGGCCTTGGATCGCGGACCGATACAAGGCCTTTGGCGTTTCCAGGCAAACGGTATTTCCAAGCAAAATTGCAGTTCTGACTTGCGAACTGGCGGGCACCAATGCGCCGCAGAGTTCGTCAAGTCAAATTACGAATTCTCCATGGCGATGACCGAAATACGGCAACTTCGAGATGGTTCCGCCTCATTAACATTAATCTATGACGTGAAAGAAACTGCCCGAGACCGAGGCGCGGCGTGCGCCGCGCTCTGTGAGCGGGGTGCCGCCAGCATCAGTGATCTCTGCGAACGGGGCATCGTGTAGGCTGATGGTGCTTGAGTAGTGGAATTCGTGACCGCGCAGTTTCTGGCCGCGCTGGCCTACGGCACAGTCAGCAACCAGCGTTGCTTGGCGGTAGCCGAGGTGCAGTTTACGCTTGGCATACGAGGTTTCGAGACTGAGCAATCCGGCCATGGCATGGCGGGTGCCGCCTGCGTCGATCAGCCCATCGCCTAGAACCATGAAGCCTCCGCACTCGCCGTGGACTGGCTTTCCCTCCGCAGCCGCCTGGCGCAGACCAGCGAGACAGGCCGCTGCCGCTGCGACCTTTCCTGCGTGCAGTTCCGGATAGCCGCCTGGTAACCATACGGCGCCGGCGGAAGGATCAGGCGGCTCGTCGGCCAGTGGTGAGAATGGCACGACCTCTGCACCTTGGGCGCGCCAAGTGGCGAGCAGGTGCGGATACAGGAACGAAAAGGCCTGGTCAGATGCTACGGCGATGCGTTGAGCTGGCGGCAGCAGACCCGGTTTTGCTCGCGATGGAGTGCCCGCATGGTAAGGTGCCGCCAAGGCCCTGAGTGCAGCCATATCCACATGCTCAGAAACAAAGACGCCGAGGGCAGAGAGCTTCTCAGCCAACCGGTCCGTTTCACCGGCCTGCACCAATCCCAGATGACGCTCAGGGAGCGAAAGGTCGTCGCGGCGCGGCAGTGCGCCCAAAACAGCAAAGCCCGCTGCGGTCAGTGCACCAGCCGCCAATATCCGGTGCCGCTCGCTGCCCACGCGGTTCAAGATGACGCCGGCCACCGCCACGTCCGGACGCAAGGTTGCGCACCCCAAAGCAATCGCCGCAGCTGTCTGCGCTTGTCCAGAAACATCCAGCACCAGCACCACCGGCCAACTCGTTGCGGCGGCTATGTCGGCGGTCGCCCCGGTACCCCACGCCCCGGGGGTCGCGACACCGTCGAACAACCCCATGACGCCTTCGCAGATCGCGAGGTCAACGCCCGCAGTTTGCTCAGCCACCAGGCGCTCGACCGAACCGCGTGCCATGGCCCAGCTGTCGAGGTTGAAACTGGAGCGTCCGGTTGCTGCTGCATGGAAGGCCGGGTCGATATAATCCGGCCCGCATTTGAATGGCTGCACCCGAACGCCAGACGCCGTCAGGGCGCTGAGGATGCCCAATGTTACGGTCGTCTTGCCGGCCCCCGAACGAGGGGCGGCGATGATCAGTCCTGGGACGGGTTGCTCCTGCATGGCGTCTTTCGGCATCCGGGAAATTGGCGTTGCTAGAGCGCTTCCGGAAAAGTGTGAAGCGGTTTTCCGCAAAGAAGCGCTACCAAACAAAGACTTAGAGCCTTGAAGCGATTCGAAGAAAAGCTGAGAGGCGCTAGACATCTGATATAGGGTCTGCGCCATGGATGCACCCCTTCCCGAGCGCCCCCTTCGGCGCGGCTGGACTACTGGTACGTGCGCTGCGGCGGCCACGCGCGGGGCGCTCGAAGCGCTATGGGGCGGAGAGGCACCGGCGACCGTTCCGGTGGCGCTGCCCAGCGGCGACCGGCCGGAATTTGCTTTGGCGAGCGTCGAGGTTGGTGAAGGCTGGGCGCGCGCCGGGGTGGTCAAGGACGCCGGTGACGATCCTGACGTGACCCACGGGGCGTTGATTGTCTCGACTGTCCGTCCCGGACCGCCCGGTTCCGGCATAGCCTTTCGCGCGGGGCCAGGTGTCGGCACGGTCACAAAGGCCGGTTTGCCGCTGCCGGTGGGCGAGCCCGCGATCAATCCGGTCCCGCGCACCATGATCGCAGCGGCTGTGGCCGAGGCGGTTCGCACATATGGAAAATCGGCCGACGTGATGGTCGAGATCTCCGTGCCTGGCGGCGAGGAAATCGCCAAAAAAACCCTGAACGGCCGCCTTGGCATCATCGGCGGCATCTCGATCCTGGGCACCACCGGCATTGTCGTGCCGTACTCCTGCGCGGCCTGGATCCATTCGATCCACCGCGGCATCGATGTCGCGCGCGGGGCTGGGCTCACGCACGTCGCCGGCGCGACAGGCTCCACCTCGGAAGCGGCCATCGCTAAGCTCTATGACCTCCCCGAAACAGCCCTGATCGACATGGGCGACTTTGTCGGCGGCATGCTGAAATACCTGCGCGCGCACCCTGTCGCCCGCGTCACCATCGCCGGTGGCTTCGCCAAGATGGTCAAGCTGGCTCAAGGCCGGCTGGACCTGCATTCGCGCAGCGGCGAGATCGATATGAAGCTGCTGGCCGGCTGGCTCGACGAGGCCGGTGCGTCCGCCGATCTGGCCACGCGTGCGGCCGCTGCGAACTCCGCGCTGGAGGTGCTGGAGCTGTCGCGAACTGCGGGCGTCAATCTGGCCGCGCTGGTCGCTACGCGGGCGCTCGCGACCGCTCGGACGGCAGCAAAAAGCCCGGATTTCCGCCTCGATATTGTGGTTTTTGACCGGGAGGGGAGCCTTTTGGCGCGCGCGGGGACGGAGCACGATTAGGCCTGAGATTGCGTCATATTTGCCACATACCGCAACCAATATTGCTCCAAATGAGCCCCCCACGAAGCTGTGATCGCGATAGGTCTGCTACGGATTAAACGCCGCTGATTCCGCGCGGTTTAAGGGGAGACTTGTCGTCATGCAGAAGGCTATCGCAGAATTCATCGGTACGTTCACGCTTGTGCTGCTCGGCTGCGGCGCGGCCATTTTCGCTGGCGACAAGATCGGCTACCTGGGCATCGCCCTGACCTTCGGCCTCGCCATCGTGGCGTTGGCCTATGGCATCGGCCCCATCTCGGGCGGCCATGTCAATCCGGCCGTTAGCCTGGGCGCGTTCGTCGCCGGCCGCATCGGCATGTCGGACCTCATCAACTACGTCATCGCGCAGTGCCTGGGCGCCATTGCAGCTGCCGCCGTTCTGTTTGTGATCGTGTCGGGCAAGACCGGCGGCTACGACATCGCCGCCAATGGGTTCGCCACCTCGGGCTGGGGCGCCTATTCGATGGTGTCGGCCTTCATCTTTGAAGCGGTGGCGACGTTCCTGTTCCTGGTCACTATTCTGGGAGTAACTCAGAAGGGCTCACCAACTATGCTGGCGGGCCTGGCCATCGGCCTCACTCTGACGGCCATCCACTTGGCCGGCATCCCGGTGTCGGGATCGTCGGTTAACCCGGCCCGGAGCCTTGGCCCGGCGCTGTTTGGCGGTACGGCGGCGATCTCGCAGCTCTGGTTGTATATCGTTGCGCCCTGCCTTGGCGCCGCTGCCGCCGGGATGCTGTTCCGCACTGGCGCCCCGCTGGACGCCAACCAGTCGTAAATTTTACCAGAGTCACGGGGTCGAGGGGCACGTTGCCCCTCGTCTTCATTTTGGGAGAACCGCTTCACACTTTTCCGGAAGCGCTCCGAAACGTCCGCTGATATTCGGCGCTGTAGAGCGCGCTTTCCCGCTCCAATTCCCCCGCCAGCGCCCGCCCCACCAGGATCAACGCCGTGCGCTCGATTGGCTCGGAACCCATCGATTCAACAATGGTTTTCAACGTCCCCTTGATCACCCGCTGATCCGGCCAGGAGGCGCGATAGACCACGGCCACTGGGCAGCCATCACCACAGTGGGGGATGAGTTGCGCAACCACATCGGCCAGCGCGTGGATCGAAAGGTGGATCGCCAGGGTCGCGCCGGTGGCGGCGAAGGCAGCGAGCGTCTCCCGCTCAGGCATTGCGGAGGCCCGTCCCTGCGTGCGCGTCAGGACGACGGATTGCGTCACGGCCGGCAGGGTTAACTCGCGCCCAAGCGCAGCAGCGGCGGCCGCAAAGGCGGGAACTCCGGGTGTTACGGTGTAGGGAATGTCCAGCTTCTCCAACCGGGCAAGCTGTTCGCCAAGGGCGCTCCAGATGGAGAGGTCGCCTGAGTGGAGGCGGGCGACATCTTTATCCTCACGGTGCGCGCGCGAAAACTCGGCCTCGATAGCGTCGAGGTCCATGGGCGCCGTATCGATGATGCGGGCGCCTGGCGGGCAGAGCGCGACAATCTCCTTGGGCACCAGGGAGCCGGCGTAAAGGCACACGGGCGAGGCCGCTACCAGCCGCTGGCCACGGACGGTTATGAGATCGGGCGCGCCGGGGCCGGCGCCGATGAAATGGATCGTCATGGGCTGGTTGCACCGGGGCCAATGGCAAGGGCGACCGTCACGGTTGTAAACGCCACGCGGGGCGCCAGCAGCATGCCCTCGGGTCCGGCAGCGGCAAGGGCGGCCGCTTCGGCGACCGAGGGGACGCCGGTTGCGGCCATCGACTTTTCCGACTGTGTGGCACAACGGTCAGCCTGCAATTGCAAATCTACCACAGAAAACGACAAAATTTCCATTCCCTGACGCACCGAAATTCTGTCGTCCATGGTCCTGCTGTTGTCGTCCATGGTCCTGTTATCGTCGCCATCCGTCTTGCCATCGTCGCCTGACGTCGCGGTCAGTTGATCCACTGCGGCACGCAGAATGGCAACCGTTGCAGGCCGGTCGAGACAGGCAAGTTTACCAACTTCGGACGGGTCGATACCGTTGCGCTCGCAACACTCAACCACGGCCCGAACGATCTCGTCAGCCGTTGCGCTCGCCCGCGCTCCGATCCCAGCGACAATCATGGTTTCACCACCAGCCAATGTAGCACGGGCATCGCCGGCCGCCAGCCGGTGAGCCCCCCGACCGGATCGGCGCGATCGATGGCGACGCGGGTGAGGCTCCCGCCTTTGCGGGCGAACTCGGCCAGCACCAGCTGTTCGGTCTCGAGCGTCACCGCGTTAACCACCAGGCGTCCTCCGGGTGGGAGGGCGTACCAGGCGCGATCGATCAACCCAGCCTCCCGCGCCCCGCCGCCGATGAACACCGCTTGCGGAGGATCGAGTTTGTCCAGCACGGCGCCGTTGTCCCCGGTCTCGATGCGCAATCCCGGCACGCCGAACGCCAGCGCATTGCGGGCCGCCCGCGCCGCCCGCTCGGGCGCGCGCTCGATACCGGTGGCCTGCAGGCTGGCGTCGGCCAGCATCCACTCGATGGACACCGAACCTGAGCCACAACCCAGATCCCAGAGGTGTTCTCCGCGCCTCGGCGCCAGGCTTGCGAGCGTCAGGGCGCGCACCTCGCGCTTGGTGATCTGGCCGTCATGTTCAAACCAGTCGTCGGGCAGACCAGACGTGAACGGAAGGATCCGTGCGCCAGGCTCCGCCACCACCTCGATGGCCATGATGTTGAGCGCGTGGACATCAGCGAACTGATAGCTCCGGGCGGGCGCAGGTCTGATCCGCTCCTGCGCGCCTCCCAACGCCTCCAGCACGGTCAGGCGTGAGTCTCCAAACCCGCGTGAGGTCAAGAGCTTGGCCACCACCGCAGGCGTTCCGGCATCTGCGGACAGCGCCAGGATGCGCGCGCGCGGATGCAGCTGTGGGATCAACCGCTCCACCGCACGGCCGTTAACACCGAGGGTGACGGTGTCCTGCAGCGCCCAGCCCAGCCGGTTCGCCGCCAATGAGAAGGCCGAGGGTTGGGGATAGGCGCGCCATTCGTCTGCTGGCAGAGTTTTCACCAGAAGCGACCCGACGCCGTGCTGGAACGGATCACCGCTCGCCAGCACCACCACGCGCCGGCCGCGCTCGGCCAGCACCATCTCGCGCGCGGTTTCAAATGGCGATGGCCACGGCGTCGGCCAGCGCGCCAGGTCGCCGACGAGCTTCAGGTGCCGCCGGCCGCCAAACACCAACTCGGCCGATTGAATCAGCGCCTGCACGGCCGGTGAGAGGCCGGCCAACCCATCCGCGCCGACGCCGATGATGGAGAGCCAGGGGGTGGATCGATCTGGTGTCATAGCAGCACCTGGCACCGGACTAGTTTGTTTACTGATAGAAACAGCCGCCGCCCCTCACCCCGGCCCTCTCCCCGTGACGGACGGGGCGAGGGGGCTCGTCCCTCTGAGGGCGGAGCATATTGCCCGAGTGGCGCTCGTTCTTCCCTCTCCCCGCCTCTTTGCGGGGAGAGGAGACCGCGTGTCGCAGCCGCCTCTTCGGCGGCAAGAGCCACGCGGTCGGTGAGGGGCAGATGCTGGCGCTGAGCTTGTTCGTCCAGGATCGGCGCTAGAGTGCCACTCTGATTGGGATAGCTATCGTCCGTTGTGTGGCCACCCCCCACCCCAGCCCTCCCCGGAGGGAGCCGTCCGTCGTTGTTGAACCAGGAATGGCGGCGCCCTCCGCTCGAATCCCCTCCCCCCTTGCGGGGGAGGGTTGGGGTGGGGGGTGTCCACCAAACGCGATCTAGTTGAATATCAACGCGACCGCATGCCCGAAAATCCGGCGCGGGCCGACCGGTCTTCATCAGCGAGTTGCTTTGTGCTGCGCTATCAGGCGAGGGTCTTGACCTCGCTGCGCTAACGCTGGAACCGAAGCTGACATGCCTCTCAACATCCTCATTCTCGGCGGGACATCCGAGGCTCGCGAACTCGCCAACCGGCTGGCCAGCGATGCGCGATTCACCCCCACCCTGTCCCTGGCGGGACGGACGCTCGCACCACTCCTGCCTGCCATACCCACCCGCATCGGTGGATTCGGCGGGGCGGACGGGCTCGCGGCATACCTCCGCGACAACGCCGTCGACCTCCTGATCGATGCCACTCATCCGTTTGCGGAGCAGATCAGCGCGAACGCCGTCCTGGCCACCCAAGCGACGCGCACGCCCTCGATCGCCCTCTCCCGCCCCCCCTGGCGACCCGTGATCGGCGACCGTTGGGCCACGGTGGAGAGCCTCGATGCCGCTGCTGCCGCGCTGCCCGATGCGCCCGAGCGCGTCTTCCTCACCGTCGGCCGGCAGTCGCTGGCGCCTTTCGCAGCCAAGCCACAGCACAGCTATCTCATCCGCGTCATCGACCCACCCGAGATCCCGGCAGGAATGACCCGGACCGAAATTGTTGTTGGGCGCGGACCGTTCGAAGTGGATGCTGAAGCCACTTTGCTCCGCACCAGACGCATCGACCGGCTGGTCACCAAGAATTCCGGCGGCAAGGCGTCCGCCGCGAAACTGGCGGCCGCACGGGCGCTCGGCTTGCCCGTCATCCTGATCGAGCGGCCGACCGATGCCGGCGTTGCTGCGGCGACTAACGTTGATGCGGTGCTTGCGATGCTGGCGCGCCATCACTCGTCCTTCGCAAAACGTTCGGAATAGACCAGCGGCGGCATCCCTGGCCGCTCGATGATCCGCGTCGCCTGGCACCCGACAATGATCAGGGTACGCATGTCAGCGCGCGCGGGATCGACCTGACCGAGCCTCACCACATCAATGCGCTCGTCCGCGCGGCCGACGGCGGTCGCAAACACCACCGGCGTCTGTGGTCCCCGCAATTCCAGCAGCAACGCGAGTGCTCTGCCGATCCGATCCGGACGGCGCAGCGAGGCGGGATTGTAAAGTGCCAGCGCCAGTCCCGCCTCAGAGCTGAGGCGCAGCCGCTTTTCGATCAGCGCCCAGGGTTTCAGATTGTCCGATAGCGACAGACACGCGAAATCGGCCCCGAGCGGCGCGCCGATCCTGGCCGCCGCCGCCAGCATCGCTGTGACGCCGGGCTCGATGCGGATGTCGAGGGAGCGCCAGACTGCGGGGCCGGAGTCGATGGCCTCGCATACCGCCGACGCCATGGCGAAGACGCCTGGGTCGCCGCCGGAGACGACGACGACCTTGCGGCCGGACTGTGCCGCCACAAGGGCCGCATTCGCGCGGAAAAGTTCATCGCCATTGTCTGAAGTATGGCGCACCTGTCCAGGGCGCAGCGGCGCGCGCTCCACATACGGGCCGTAGCCGAACAGTTCGTCCGCCTCGGCCAAAGCTGAGGTCACGGCCGGCGTCACCCAGCCGTCGGGTCCGGGGCCGATGCCCACCACGGTTAACCGTCCGCTCACAGACATCTCCCGCGGCCGGGGACGAGAAGCATGGAGAAATAGGGGGCGACATCGTCGGTCTTGTCCTGCAGCCGCAAGACGGTCTCCCCAGTCATGCTGCCGCGCTCGACATAGATGGCGCGATCCGCCAACCCCGCCACCATCAGGGCACGCCGCACTTTGGAAAAATTGCGGCCGAGCTTCATGATCACCAGCGCATCGGCCACGCGCATGCGTTCGATCAGGGCATCTTCGGACAGCGTGCCGGGCAGAACCTGCAGCACGTCATCGCTGTAGGTGATCGGCGTTCCCGCCAAAGTCCAGCAGGCCTGCATGCCGGTGATGCCGGGCACAACCTCGATGGCGTATTTGCCGGTCAGCCGGTGAAAGATATGCATGAACGAGCCGTAGAAGAACGGATCGCCTTCGCAGGTGAGCGCCACGTCGTGGCCTTGGGCCAGGCGGGCTGAGATCGTCGCGGCGGCGCTGTCGTAAAATGCCGTGAGCGCGCTCGAATAGGTTTCTCCCTGGGACGGAACTTCCGTCGTCAGTGGATATTCGAGCGGCAGTTCCTCTGCACTCGCCGCAATGTGGCCGCTGATGATGGTGCGCGCGTGCCCCTGGTGGCCGCGCTTGTGGAAATAGGCGACTACTTTTGCGCCGGCGAGAATGCGCGCAGCTTTCAACGTCATCAACTCGGGATCGCCCGGGCCGACGCCGACGCCATAAAGCTTTCCGGAAACGCTCATTCCTTCTCACTCGCAAGCGCGTTGAGAGCTGCCGCCGCCATGGCGCTGCCGCCTTTTCGGCCGCGCACGATGGCCCAATCGAGATCGTTGCGCGCCGCCAGCGCGTCTTTTGACTCCGCCGCGCCGACAAAGCCGACCGGCATGCCGATGATGGCGGCGGGACGGGGGGCGCCGGCGTCGATGAGTTCGAGCAGGCGAAACAACGCTGTCGGAGCATTGCCGATGACCACTACGGCGTCCTTAAGTTTTTCTCCCCACAGATCCATGGCGGCAGCCGTGCGCGTGTTGCCGATCTTGGCGGCGAGGTCCGGCACGCGCGGATCATGCAGTGTGCAGACGACCTCATTGTTCGCCGGCAGCCGCGAGCGCGTGACGCCATCGGCGATCATGCGGGCGTCGCAAAATATAGGCGCACCGGCGGCCAGGGCATCGATGCCGCGACTCACGAAATTCGCTGCAAATTCAATATCGCTCGCAACCTCGACCATGCCGCAAGCGTGGATGATGCGCACCGCCACGCGCTCTTCCAATTTGGAGAAGCGCGCCAGATCCGCCTCGGCGCGGATGATGGCAAAGGATTTTTCGTAGATGGCGGCGCCATCGCGAATGTAGTTTTCTTGCGGGGCGATCATGGTTTGGCGCCGAGGGCGTCAACGGCGGCAGCGGCGAGGTCGGCGGGCGCGAGGCCGGTGCGGGTCGGTTGGTCGGTGGGCACGCCAGAGAGAATCAGATCGTAGTGTCCGTCCCGGCCGACAAAGGTCACCGGCGCGCAGCCGCGATGGGCGCAGCCCTTGGCGCAACCAGAGACGTGGATGCTGCCTGGCGTCATGGCGCGCGCGCCCAGTACGGCGGCGATCAGTTCCGCATCGGCCCGCGTCCTGGTCGTGCCATGGCCGCAACCGGGCGCGCCAATGCAGGCATCAATGGCGAGCCGGGCATCGTTCTGCGACGTGACCAGAGCCAAGCTGGCGGCAATTGCGAGTACGCGCATCGCCTCAGTCTCGGTGGCGCAGACAAAGGTAAGCGTGCGCCAGGGCGTCAGGCGAAGGTTGGCCTTTGGCGCGGCCTCGCAAAGCTGTTGCAAGTCGCTTGCCGAGATGCGGCCAAAGGGCAGCCCGACGGCGGCGATGTGGATGGATGGGGTCAGAGCGGTATGGCCTATGCAACGAGTGACCGTCGGTTCGTTGACCGGAAGCTCCTTGACCAAACCGGCTGCTCGAAACATCGCATCGACTCCGATCGCAGCAACTAGCTGGCGCATACGGACGAAGCCCGCCGGCAAGCCCTTGTCGTTGAACCCGTGCGCGAGAGCTAGCATGGCTTCGGCGACCGCATGCCAGGGTATGGGTGCGGAGGCGGCCTCGGAACCCGCAATCTTGATGCGCCAGTCGGACGCCGCATCTCCGGCGAACGCCGTGACATCGGCGCCGCACGCGCCCAGTGGCCAGACCCCGCCACCGTCGATGACAAAGCCGAATTTGGCCGGCAGCGCGTGCAGCGTTGCGTCCTGGCCAAGCTCGG
>JAYUAJ010000308.1:0-9470 GCA_043741375.1 Hyphomicrobiaceae bacterium
GAAGGCCGCTTCGAGCATTGGCACCATGTGCTCGCGGCGGGACCGCAATATCTTCTGCAATTCGGCATAGTAGTCGCCAGCGCAATCGGCCAGACCCCAGGAAAACACGGTTTCGTCACGGCCGCCCAGTTGTGGCAGCACTGTCACACGAAGCCGGTTGCGCGGCTTACCGTCGGCCCCCTTGGCCCCGGATTTCAATCCCATTTCGGCGTTGAGCGTCATGCTACCGGAAGCCGGCAGGGCCACATCGGCGACCAAACCAGCCCGTACTGCACTGGCCTTGGCACCCCCGCCGGAAAGTGCAAGGACTTCGCCCCCCTCTGCTTCAACAAGCACTGCGGCCGTCCGGTTTCCGCCAGCCGCTTTGATCGTGATGGTCACCGACGCGCTGCTGCCAACGGGGAGCACGCCGCCGGCGTCGCTCGCGGTCACGGTGGCATGCAGGTCGCCAACCGCAAGGTCGGTCTTGGCGACGGTGGACTCCGGAAAGGGTTCTTGTGGCGGCAGAAATCGGAACGCCTCTGAAGCCGGGGCCTTGGACTTTGCGGTGGCCTTTGCGACTGGTGCCAGGGCCTTGCCGTGCTTAACGTTGCCACGCGCATCGGCGGGACCAACCGTTGCCAAAGCCGTCAGGAGACCTGTGCAGAGGGCAAGCACGCCAAATTTGTAGACTACCGCACCGGATTGCGTCAGCTCGTTGTGTCCCGAAAACATGAATGGCCCACCTGCCCGCTGGAAACCGCAACCATCCCGCAGCATCGCGCAGCCGGCGAACCATCCGTCAGCGCCACGGGTGTCAATGAGCCCTCACCACACCGTCCGCCGAACCGTGCATGACTAACCGATCGAAGGCAAGGTCGTGCGACACAATTGATGCAGGTACTGTGGCCAGGTCGCCACGCTATCGGCTCAGCCCTGCCTACCCACTCCGGCCTTATCAGGCGAATTCTCGATCCAGTCTTCCAGCCGCACCGTAAGCTCTGCCTCATTCTGACGCCAGAACGCCCCGTCGAGCCGCAGTGCTGTGGCGAAGTTGTCGGGATAGGTCGGCAAGAAGGGCTTCAGGTCCGTCCCCAAAATGGCGTGGTTTCCGACGATGCCCACCGCCGAACGCCGCATCGGGCCGTAGGGCAACTGGCGGGCGCTATCGGCCAGCCGTTCGGAACTCGAGGCGTAGGCAACAAACTTCAGGGCGTCGGACTTGTTGTGCGACGCCTTGGATACGGCCCACACATCGATGTCGTAGATTTGCGAGTCCCACAGGATCTTGATCGGCTTGGTGCCGGTGGCGATCTCCATGAAGGCGCGGCCACTGTAGGCCATCGTCATGGCAACCGTCTTGGCCTTCAACGCCGTCATCGCCTCCGAGGGCTCCGTCCACCACACAATCTGACTGCGGATGGTGCTGAGGCGATTGAACGCGCGCTTGCGGCCGGCTTCGGTACCGAGCAGCCGGTAGACGTCGCCAGCCGGCACGCCATCGGCCAGCATGGCCAGCTCCAGCACATAACGCGGGCTGCGCGGCAGCCCCCGTTTACCCGGAAAATGCACGACGTCGAACAGATCTTTTACCGACTTCGGACCCGCAAGGGCTTTGCCTTTGGCGTCCTTGGCATCGGCAGAATAGAGGATAACCGACGACCAAGCCAGGCTGCCCACCGAGCACTTGTCTAGGCCGCCCGGCAGGAAATCACTATTGGCGGCGGTTCCATCGGGACCGGCCTTCAAGGTCGAAACGTCGATGGGCTCCAGAAGCCCCTTGTCGCACATGGCCGATGCGTCGGCCGACGCTAAGTCAGCAACGTCCCAATCGGTACCTGATACGCCGGCCGCGCCGGCCTGCAGCGAGGCGTCGATACGGGTGCCAGTGTCCTTGGAGAAGGGATCGAACACGGCAATCTTCTGCGCTTCGGCATAGGCGCCGGCCCAGGTCGCGATCTTCAGCATCGATTCGGCGCTGGCCGGCGATGGGGCCGCCCCTAAAATTAGCGTCATGACGATGGCAGCGGGCGTCCAGGTGGATTGCAGCATAGCCGTTGGTGGCCTCCGGTTGACGCGTTCCGTCGTGGTCTGGCGGTCAGTGTTAGACGGCCTTATCGCCCCTGACAATGACGCCACCGTGGCGATGTTGTCGCTTCGAGCGAAACCGGGGCGGGCTGGCATTACTCGGCGGGCGCGCCAGCCAGTTCGCCTCGCGCGGCGATTGCCATGGGGGCAGGCGCTGCTTTTGGCTTAGGGGCGAACCATCCGGCAACCCGCTCGAAGCCCAGAAACACCGAGGGCGTGATGTAAAGCGTCAGCAGCTGCGAAATCGCCAAGCCGCCCACCACCGCGATCCCTAAAGGCTGACGCAGTTCGGCGCCGGCGCCGGTGCCGAGCGCAATCGGCAGCACGCCCAAAACGGCCGCGAAAGTCGTCATCATGATCGGGCGGAAACGCATTTCGGCGGCCTCCGCGATGGCCTCGCGGCTCGCCACGCCCTCGCGTTTTCGTTCCAGCGCGAAGTCAACCATCATGATCGAGTTCTTCTTCACGATGCCGATCAGCATCACGAGCCCGATCATGGCAATGACGCTGAGGTCCATGCCGAACCAGGAGAGCGCGAGCAGCGCGCCGATGCCAGCCGACGGCAGGCCGGACAGGATGGTCAGCGGATGCCAGAAACTCTCATAGAGAATGCCCAGCACAATGTAGACCACCAGCACGGCGGCGAACAGCAACAGTCCCTGATTGCCGAGCGCGGCCTGGAACAGTTGCGCCGTCCCCTGGAAACTCATGGTGATGGTGGCCGGCATGCCGAGGCTGCGCGCAGCCTGATCGACCTTGGCCGACGCCTCGCCGAGCGACAGGCCCGGCGCAAGGTTGAAGGAAATGGTGACCGCCGGAAGCTGACCAAGATGGTTGACCGCCAGCGCCGTCGCTTTCTGGTCCACATGCGCGACCGCATCGAGCGGCACCAGCGTCGCCGAATTGCCGATGCCGGTGGCGGACGGAACGGCGCCGCCGGCCCGGATCGTCAGCTTACGCAGCAGATCCTGCATGCTGGCATATTTCGGATCGGCCTCCAGGATCACGCTGTAGGTGTCCTGCGGGGCATAGATGGTGGAAACGACGCGGGTTCCATAGGCGGCATACAGCATATTGCGTACGGAGGTGGGATTGACGCCAAGGCGCGCGGCGGCATCGCGGTCGACCGTGACGTAGGCCGTCCGCGCGTTCAGTTGCTGGTCGGAATTGACGTCGAGCACGCCCGGGATCTTGGCCATGGCGTCGACCAGCTTGGGCGACCACTCACGTAAGGCGGTAAGGTCGCTCGATTGCAGCGTGAATTGATACTGGCTGCGTGACGGGCCGCCACCGAACGAGATTGACTGCACGGGCTGGAAGAAAATGCGCACGCCTGGTACATCGGCCGTCGCCTTGCGCAGGCGCTGGATGACGGCGTCGGCGCTATCGGTGCGCGCCGGCTTGTCGCGCAGGTTGATGAACATGCGCCCGGAATTCTGGTTGTCGGCGCCGCCACCGCCAACCGTCGTCATCATGGAGGCGACGTCCTTGTCCTTGGCGACGATGTCGGCAAGCTGAGTCTGCCATGTCACCATGTTGGCGAAACTGGCGTCGTCCGGCCCGACGCTGGAGGCCGTCAACAGGCCGTTGTCTTCCTGCGGGAAAAAGCCCTTCGGAATGGTGTTATAGAGCGAGCCGGCAAGAAACAGCGTACCGACGGCAACCAGGATCATCAGCCACCGCACCGACAGCGTTCCGCGCACGGTCCATTTGTACGCCCACGCCACCGCATCGAACAACTGGTTGAACATGCGCGGCAGCAACCCGATGCGGCGGTTCTTATCCTGGGCCTTCAGCAGGCGCGAGCACAGCATCGGCGTCAGCGTGAGGGAGACGATGCCCGAGATCAGGATGGCGGCGCTGAGGTCGAGGCCGAACTCGGAGAACATGCGTCCGATCACGCCGCCCATGAAGATGATCGGGATGAAGACGGCGACCAGTGATAGGGTCATGGAGAGGATCGTGAAGCCGACCTCGCGTGAGCCGATCAGCGCCGCCTCCATGGGTTTCTTGCCCATTTCGATGTGGCGCGTAATGTTCTCCAGCATGACGATGGCGTCATCAACCACGAAGCCGACGCACAAGGTCAGGGCGAGGAGCGATATGTTGTCGATAGAATGGCCCATCACATACATGGCCGCAAACGTACCGATGAGCGAGATCGGCAGCGCAATCGCCGGGATAAGCGTCGCGCGGGCGCTGCCGAGGAACAGGTAGATGACCGCGACGACCAGCCCGACCGCGAGTATCAGCGAGAAGGTAACGTCGGAGACTGAGTTGCGGATGGAAGTCGAGCGATCACTCAGCACGCTGAGGTCAACGCCAGCCGGCAAACTAGCGCGGATTTTGGGCAGCGTCGCCAGGATGTTGTCAACCGTAGCGACGGTGTTGGCGTCCGGCTGGCGCTGCACCGCCAGAATGATGCCGCGGTCCTTGCCGAGCCAGCTAGCGTTCAGTTCGTTCTCGACGCCGTCCCGGACATCGGCGACGTCTTCAACGCGCACCTGCGATCCGTTCTGCCAGGTCACCACCACGGGGCGATAATCGGCAGCCTTGGTGAGTGGTCCGGTGGCGTCGAGGATGACATTGCGGCCGCCATCGCTGAACGAGCCGACAGGGGTGTTGGCGTTGGCGGTGTTGAGGGCGTTCTGCAGATCGACGATGGTGAGGCCGCGCGCCGTAAGAGCGTCGAGATCAGCGCGCACGCGCACGGCATATTTCTGCGTACCGAAGATTAAGACCTGCGCCACGCCCGGAAGGCTGGACACCGTCGGCAGGATGTTATTCTGGGCGAAGGCGTCGACATCGCTGAGCCGCACCTGCTTGGACGACAGAGCCAGGAACAGGACCGGCTGGTCGGCCGGGTTGACCTTGCGGAAACTCGGCAGCGTGGTCATGGTCGGCGGCATCCGGCGGTTGGCACTCGCCAGCGCCGATTGAACGTCCAAAGCCGCCGCATCGATACTCCGGTTGAGATCAAACTGCAGCGTCACCGAGGTCGATCCCAGCGAGGACGATGAGGTCATCGAGGTGAGGCCGGCGATGGTTGAGAACTGGCGCTCCAGGATCGAAGCGACCGAGGCCGCCATGGTTTCGGGGCTGGCGCCGGGCAGGCTGGCGCTGACCTGGATGGTCGGGAAGTCGACGCGGGGCACGGCCGCCACCGGCAGCAGCCGATAGGCAAACAGGCCGGCCGCCACGAACGAGACCATCAAGAGGATGGTCATCACCGGGCGGCGAATGCAAAGCTCGGGAAGGGTCATGGCGTAGGTCCCATCAGCCGTCCTTGGAGACGTCCGCGCTTGAGGTCTTCAACGTGTTGTCCTTCTTGGGCTGTCCGTCTTTCAAGGTGCGGACCTCTGCGCCGTCGGTTAGGCTGCCCTGGCCTTGCACCACCACATCATCGCCCGGCGCAAGGCCAGCCGAAACCACCGTATCGCTTCCCGACACGCGGGCGATGGTGATCAATTTCAGCACCGCCTTCTTATCCGCCACTACAAACACATAGGGTCCGTTCTGCCCCAGCAGGACCGCCACGGACGGCGCCACGATGGCCGCTTCGTCGATGCCGGTCTGCAGTTCGACACTAGCAAAGGCGCCGGGCCAAAGCGCCTCGGTCGGGTTCGGCATGGCGGCCTTGACCTGCACCGTGCCGGTTGCGGCATCGACGGTGTTTTCAATGAAGGCTATTTTGCCGGCCGGAGCGTTCGGACTATCTTTGAGGCGGACGATGGCGGCGTCCGCGGCCATGGCGGCGCGCACCTCGGCCAGCTTGGCTTGCGGCAGCGCGAAGGTCACATAGATCGGATCGATCTGGTTTACCGTCGCCAGGACGTCTCCGGCGCGCGCGAATGAGCCCGCTTTGGCCGCGATAGAGCCTATCCGTCCCGATACCGGCGCTTGGATTTCCATGAACGACAGTGAGGTTTCGATACCTGACTTCTGCGCCGCGTCGAACGCAATCTGCGCCTTGGTCTGGTCAACTGTGGTCTGGGCGGTTTCGCGCGACTGCGGCGTGAGGAATTTCTGCTTCAGCAGGTCAGTGGCGCGGGTCAGATCCCGGTTGTTCTGAGCCAACAGGGCCTGATCCTTCTGCATCTGAGCCTCGGATTGGGTCAGCTGGGCCTTTAAACTGCGGTCATCGAGGCGAAACAGCTTGTCCCCCTGCTTGACCAAGGCGCCTTCCTCGACGCCGACCTCCATGATCTGGCCGTCGAGATGGGGACGGATCGCGATCGAAGCGATCGCCTGCACGGTGCCGACCCCGGCGAACGTCACTGGGACGGCCTTTTGCAGTACCGGCTTGGTCATAACTGCGACGGGACCGGTCTTGTTCCCTGCTTTACCGCCGCCACTGCCTGTACCTGCGCCAGTGCCGGTGCCCGTCCCCTTTGCGGCGGTTGCCGCACCGTCGCCAAAGGCTGTCGGCTTGGCGGCCCAGGGATAATATTGCACCCGCAGCGCGGCGAGCTGGGGAAAGGTGTGGTCTGCAAGGGCGATCAGACCGCCGGGATCGCCGACGCCGGCCGGGCGAACAATCCAGGCTGCTCCGGTCGCGATTATCAAAGCCGCGATGAGGCGGAGGAAACCACGCATGATGTCTACCATCCGACTTGTTTGCTGCGGGGATCAGGCTTGCAAGGCCATGTCGCAGGCAATGACAGAACGATGCTGCAGTGCAAAAACCGTCGCTGGCTCCGTCCGCTCTAAACCTGTTGCCAACCTATTTCATCTCACAATTGGGTAAGTTGGTGCCCAAGCTCCAGAAACTCCAGCAAAGACGGCAAACGCCACGTGTCCGCACTCCGCCCCAAAACCAGCGCCCAACCGCATCTGCTGGCGCTGAAAGACCTGCGAATCTCGCCGCAGGCGATTTGCGTCGGCGCCGCCGAAGTGCCGTTGATGGGCATGACGTCCTATCGCATCGACGTGAAAGTCGAAGAAGCGCACCGCCTCGGTAACATCATCATGACCAATCTTTATGTCGCCGCCACGCTCGCCTTCCTGATCGGCATTCTGTCGGAATATCTCACCTCGCGGTTCAACCTGGCCGTCGGCCTGTTCGGCCTGTTGTCAGTTGCCGCCATCGATGACCTGTTGCGCTCCAAGGGGCTGACCCTGTATCGACTGCTGCTGCAGGGGCCGCAAGGCGAGACCCTGGCCTATGTCACGGCCGACGCCGCGATGATGGAAAAAGCGACGCTGGCGCTGGACCGGCTATTGCCGCGGATCGCCTGAAACCCTGTGTCCCCGTGCGGACGCCGCTATTCGGAGATGCAGCACTGATGCCTGTGAAGGTTCGCTTTGCGCCGAGCCCGACGGGACGGTTGCACATAGGCAATCTGCGGCCGGCCTTGCTCAATTGGCTGTTTGCCCGCCGCATGGGCGGAAAATTCCTGCTGCGCATCGACGATACCGATCAGGAGCGCTCGCGCGAAGACCTGGTTGAGGCCATTAGGACCGACCTGACGTGGCTTGGTCTCACCTGGGACGAGTTCGATCGCCAGAGTCTGCGCACGGAGCGTTACACCGCCGCCGTCGCCGAGCTTAAGGCGTCTGGCCGGCTCTATGCCTGTTACGAAACGCCGGACGAACTGGATCGCCGCCGCAAGCGCCAACTCGCCGGCAATCAGCCGCCGGTCTACAACCGTGACGGACTGCGGCTGACGCCCAAGCAACGCTCCAGTCTGGAAGCCGAGGGCCGGCGGCCGCACTGGCGGTTTCTGTTGGCCAACTATGACAGAACGCCAGACCAGACCGTCCGTACCGACGTGGTCTGGGAGGACATGATCCGCAGCCGGCAGACGGTCGACCTTGCCTCGTTATCCGATCCGGTGCTGCTGCGCGAGGACGGCGCAGCGCTCTACACGCTTTGCAGCGTTGTCGACGACATCGATCACAGCATCACGCATATCATCCGCGGCGAGGATCACGTCACCAACACCGGCGTGCAGATCGATATTTTCCGTGCCCTGAAGGCAGCGCCGCCAGCGTTCGCCCATCACAGCCTGTTTGTTGGCCCCGATGGCGAGGCGTTGTCCAAGCGGCTGGGCAGCCTGTCGCTGAGCGCATTCCGCGAGGCTGGATTGGAGCCGATGGCACTGACCAGCTACGTGGCCGCCCTGGGCACCTCGGACGCCGTGGAACCATTCGCGGCCATGTCCGACCTCGCGGCACGTTTCGACTTGGCGAAACTGTCGCGCTCGCCGGCTCGCTTTGATGAGCGTGAGCTGGCGGAACTAAACGCAAAACTGTTGCACAGCTTGCCGTTCAGCGCGGTTGCTGGCACGTTGCGCGAGATCTGTCCTGCGGCGCACGAGGCTCTGTGGCTGGCGGCGCGTGGCAATCTCAGGACGCTTGGAGATATCGTCAGCTGGCATAGCGTGGTCGCCGGAACTATCACTCCGGTGATTGAGGATGCGGCGTTCTGCAAGACGGCGGCGGCGGCACTACCGGCCGAACCTTGGACGGACGCGACCTGGGGCGCCTGGACGGCCGCCCTCAAAGCAGCGACCAGCCGGAAGGGACGCGAGTTGTTCCATCCACTCCGGCTGGCGCTGACCGGCGCTGAGGCCGGCCCTGAGATGAAAGCCCTGTTGCCCCTGATCGGGCGCGCGAAAGCCTTGGCCCGCCTCAACGGTGGCGCCGGTTAACCGCCGTAGTTGCAACCCTTGGATTTCTCCACTGAGCGGACGGCCGCGACATTGGATGCCTCGATCGCGGTCAGCGGTACGGCGGCCTGATTATTGATGTGGCAACCCGTGTTGCCCATCTCGTTGATGCCCGTCTGCGTCTTGAAGCAGTAGCCAGCGTCCTTGTAGATGCGGTTGCGCACATACCAGAGGTTCTGGCAGCCCAGTTGCTTCAGTTCGCTCTTGGGAAAGTACTGGGTGCTGGCGCAGCCAATAACCTCGTAGCACTCACCGGCAACGGCCGGCAGGACGGCGGCGAGTTGGGACGCAAACACTGCAGCGATGATCATAGAATGGCGCATGGGGATCGACCTCGAGGTTTGCGGTGTGTTGTGCCAGGGTCTGTCGTGCATTCGAGACGAAAGGTTCAATGCCGTCCGTCCGGTTGCACGCTGTGTCGTAATCACCGTATCGATACAAATCTGAACGGGGGCTGACGTATCCTTCATGCCGCATTTATCTGTGGCAGATGTGACCTTGCACCGGACGGAGATTTGCTTCTGCATTAGCCGTCCCGCAATTGTTGCGTCGGGCGTGAAGTACGTCTTTGTTAGGCGGCGGCACTCAGGGGGTGGCGAGTTGATCCTTGCCAATCTGGCTGCCAGCCAATGACACAAAAAATCGCCCTCAACCAGGCGATCCGTCTGGCGAAGTTGTCGCCAACAGCGGCGAGCACGGCGTTGGTGGCATCGCCGTGCGTGCCGATCAGGA
>JAYUAJ010000309.1:0-20784 GCA_043741375.1 Hyphomicrobiaceae bacterium
TGGCAGGCTCGCGCCCGCCTCCAGCCTTTCGAGGGTTACGCGCTCGCCGGTCCGCTTGTCGTCGTGCAAAGGCGAGATCGAGTGCCCCGCTGTCTCACCGGCCCGCCATGCCGCCGCCGCGGTATCGATCACGGTACGGATCACTTCGTCTGGCGTCATTTGCCTGAGCTTGACCAGGATCGTGCAGCCCGGCGCCGTGCGCGGTGTGTGTCTGCTGCCCGGCGGATTGCGCACATATGTTCCGGCCGGATAATCTCCGTGTTCGTCAGAAAAGACGCCGTCGAGAACTAGGAATTCCTCGCCCATGGCATGGTCGTGGGCCGGAAAGGCGCTGCCGGCCGCATAGCGCACCAGCGAGGTCGCCCGCGCTACTTCGCCGCCGATCCGGTCCAGCATGCGCCGCTCGACGCCGGGCTGCGGCGAGGCCTGCCAAGGCAGCGCTTCGGTGTCGAGCATCACGCGGCGAGAGAAATCGGCGTTGAGCATGGTCATCGGCGGCTCCAACAAAACGTCTCGGCGAACGGCCGCAAATCGAGTTCGTGGGTCCAGGCCGAGCGATCCTGGCGGGCGAGATCAGGACGCTCCGCGTTCGGCGTCATGATCAGATCCAGTGCAGGACGCTGGCGATGAGGACGATCTGGGCCAGCCAGCCGACAGCGAAGGCCAGCGTGCGCACAACCGGCGTGCCGAGCGAATAGACGACGAAATGGACGAGCCGGGCGAAGAAGTAGGCGGCGGCGGCCCATTGGGTCGCGAGGGTCGAAATGTTCATGGTCAGGACTGCGAGCACGGCCGGGGCGAAAATGACCAGATTCTCAACCGCATTGCGATGAGCGGCCATGGCTCGTTTGGCCCACAGCGAATGCTGCTCGCCTGACTCGGGTTGGCTGTCGGAGATCGCCGGCCAGAGGCCGCGCACGGTCAGCCGGTCGAGGATGATCGGCACCCAAAACAGGGCCGTCATCAAGAGTGTCAACATCAGCCAGAAAAGTTCGGTTTTCATTGTGGTCCCCATGGTTATGCGATCAAAATTTAACCTACTAGTAAGTTAGTGTCAATCGTGATGGCTACTGCTTGGGTGTCAGCCGCCGCCTAGATTGACTTGCTTTGCCCGAAGGCGGCATGCTCAGTTGGGCGCACCAAACGACGTTCGCGATACGGTCCCGCTCATAATGCACGGCGCTGCTCCTGCCCTAGACTCCACGACCCTGGCCGCTGCTGACGTTCCAGCCATCGCCATCGAGCGGGTGAGCAAGGCCTTCGGCGCTGGCGCGGACGCGGTGCGTGCGGTCGATGACGTCTCCCTCGCCATCCGGCGCAACGAGTTCTTCACGCTGCTCGGCCCCTCGTGATGCGGCAAGACCACGCTGTTGCGGCTGATCGCGGGGTTCGAGCATCCGACGCGCGGGCGGCTGCTGCTGGAGGGGGCGGATATTTCCGCGCTGCCGCCCTACAAGCGGCCGGTCAACACCGTGTTCCAGAACTACGCGCTGTTTCCGCATATGACGGTGGCTGAGAACATCGGCTTCGGGCTGGAGATGCTCGGGCGGCCGCAGGCCGAGATCACGGCCACGGTCGAGGCCATGCTGAAGCTGGTGCGTATGGAGGAACTGAAAAACCGCCGCACCAGCCAGATTTCCGGCGGCCAGCAGCAGCGCGTGGCCTTGGCGCGGGCGCTGGCGCCCAAACCCAAGGTGCTGCTGCTGGACGAGCCGCTCTCGGCGCTGGATTTCAAGCTGCGCAAGGACATGCAGATCGAGCTGAAGCGGCTGCAATCGGAAACCGGCATCACCTTCGTGTTCGTGACGCACGACCAGGAAGAAGCGCTCACCATGTCCGACCGCATCGCGGTGATGAGCAAGGGCAAGGTGCTGCAAGTGGGGTCGCCACGCGACATCTATGACCGGCCGGCGGAGCGCTTCGTGGCCAACTTTATCGGCGATACCAATTTCCTTTCGGCGGAGCTGACGTCGTTCACCGGCAAGATCGCCAACATTACCCTGTCGTCCGGGGCCAAGCTGAACGCGAGCATGCCGGAAGGGGGCGTGGGCAACGGCAAGGTGACCGTGGTGGTGCGGCCGGAACACGCGCGGCTCGGCCCCGACCCCGCCGGCAAGCCGCTTACTGGCAAACTGGAGCACGCCGTCTATTTTGGGACCGATACGCATTATCACTTGCGCCTGCCCTCGGGCGAACCGTTCACGGTCCGCAGCCAGAACACGCGCGAAAAAGCCGTGCCCTTCGAAGTCGGCGATACGGTTGGCATAGAGTTGGTCGGTAGCGCCGTCCAAGTGCTGAGGGACTAGATGAGTGACGCCGCTATCAACCCCTCAGCGCAAGAGCGATCGGACAGTCGCTTGCGCCAGTTGCTCACGTTGCCGGCTGTGGCGACTATCGTCCTGTTCGGCGTGCTCCCGCTGCTCGTCATCGTCGTCTACTCCGTCCTGAAACCGGCGACCTACGGCGGCGTGGAGTGGCAATTCACACCGCAGGCCTATGTCAATTTCCTGTTCCAGCGCGATATTTTTGACGACACGCTGCAGTTCACGCCGGACTATCTGCAGATCTTCGGCCGCTCCATTTTCTTTGCCGCTATCACCACAATCGTCTGCCTCGCGCTGGGTTTTCCCACCGCCTATTTCATGGCGACGCGTCCGCCCAGCCAGCGCAGCCTTTGGATCCTGCTCATCACCATCCCGTTCTGGTCCAACCTGCTCATTCGCACCCTGTCGATCATGCTCATCATCCGCGACGAGGGGCTGCTCAACGACGGTCTCATTTGGCTGCACGTCATCGCCAAGCCGATCACTCTGCTCTATACCGACCCCGCCATCGTGCTCGGGCTGCTCTACAGCTACCTGCCCTTCATGGTGTTGCCGCTCTATGCCAGCCTGGAAAAGCTCGACTTCCGGCTAGTCGAGGCGGGCTTCGATCTGTATGCGACGCGATCCCAGGTGCTGCGCCGCATCGTTCTGCCCTTGGCCAGGCCCGGAATCATCGCGGGCTCGCTGCTTGTCTTCATCCCCGCGCTCGGCGCCTATGTCACGCCGCTGATCCTGGGGGGCGGGCGGCATCTGCTTATCGGCGATCTCATCGCCCAGCAGTTCGGCTCGGGCCGCAACTGGCCGTTCGGCTGCGCGCAGGCGCTGATCCTGATGTCCATGGTGCTGGTGGCCCTGTGGTTCTACGTGCGCAATTCCACCGGCCAGGTGCGCCATGGCTGACGCCGCCGCCATCGGCTCGCCAACGCGCGCGTTCGACCTGCGTCGCCAGCCCGGCTTCGGCGCCATCGCCGTGCTCTGCCTGATCGTCCTCTACGCACCAATCCTGGTGCTGATGATCTATTCCTTCAACGCCAACGATCTCGTCACGCGCTGGAGCGGCTTCTCGACCGGCTGGTACACGACGGCCTTGGCCAACCGCGAATTCCACGCCGCCGCGCTGAACACGCTCACCATTTCCATCACGGCCATGGTGGTCGCGACTATCCTCGCGACCTTGGCGGCGGTGGCCACGACACGTCGCGCGCCCTTCCCCGGCCAGGGCGCGGCCTACATGATCATCAACCTGCCGCTGATGGTGCCCGAGATCATCACGGCCGTCGCCACGCTCTCCTTCTTTGCGTTGCTCGGCCAGTTCCTCGGCCTCAACTTCGGCATCGGCAATCTCATCCTCGCCCACACCGTCTTCTGCATTCCCTTCGCCTATATGCCGATCCGAGCGCGGCTTGAGGACATGGATCTGACGCTCGAACACGCCGCCGCCGATCTTTATGCAACGCCCTGGCAGGCCTTCCGCCGCGTCACGCTCCCGCTGTTGATGCCCGGCATTTCCTCGGGCGCCGCGCTTGCCTTCATCGTCTCCTTCGACGATTTCACCATCACGCAGCTGGTCGCGGGCCCCGGCCAGACCACGCTGCCGATCTTCATCTGGAGCCAACTTCGCCGTCCCATTACGCCCGAGCTGAACGCCATGTGCACGATACTGCTGGCGATTTCGATCACCTTCGTGACACTGTCATTCCTGATCGCAAACCGGCGCAAGACCGCGACCTGACGTTCAACCCAAGGAGACTCGGACATGAAACTTCGCACAAAATTTTGCACTTTGGGCCTCGCCGCGGCGACGCTCGTCCTGGCTGCCGCCCCCGCTTTCGCTGACGGCGAGCTGCACATTTATAATTGGGGCGACTACACCAACCCCAAGCTGATCGAAAAGTTCAGCAAGCAGTTCAATGTCAAGGTCACGCAGGACGACTATGACAGCAACGAGACCATGCTCTCCAAAGTGCGCGCCGGCAATTCCGGCTACGACATCGTGGTTCCATCTGACTACACCGTAAAGATCATGATCGAGGCTGGTCTGCTGGAAAAGACCGAACCGAGCACCATGGAAAACTTCAAACACATGGACCCGCGCTTCGTGAACGTCTACTGGGACGACGGCCGCCATTACTCCGTGCCCTGGCAGTTCGGCACCACGAATTTCGAGGTCGATACCGCCAAGTACAAGGGCGACATCAACACGCTCAAGGTTTTGTTCGACCCTCCTGCGGAGTTGAAGGGCCGCATCAACATGCTCGACGACGTCACAGCGGTGATGCACGCGGCCGAGCGCTATCTGGGCGTACCGCGCTGCGGCGGCGACAAGGAGAACCTGAAGAAAGTCAACGACGTGCTGCAGTCAGCCAAACAGTCCTGGCGCACCTTCAGCTACGACACGCAAGTGAAGATGACGGCAGGCGACGTCGACGCCTCTCAGGTCTGGAACGGAATGGCTTATCGCACGCGCGTCAAAATGCCGACGGTGAAATACGCCTATCCGAAAGAGGGCGTGGAAGGCTGGATGGATAATGTCAGCGTACTGAAGGGCGCCAAGAACCTCGAAAACGCCAAGCTGTTCCAGAACTTCGTCATGGCCCCGGAGAACGCCGCGCTGATTTCGGAGTTCGCTGGCTACGACAACGGCATCGCGGGCAGCCACGCCTTCATGCCCGAGGACATGGCCAAATCGCCCGAAATGAACCCACCTGCCGGCGTGCCCGCCGCCGAGTTCGTGCCGCCCTGCCCGCAAGAGGTGACGGACATGTACAACAAGATCTGGACCAATTTGAAGAAGTAGGACCGCTTTCACAAAACGCTCCGTTCCAAGAGGAGCGAGACCCCTCTCTCCGTTTTTAACGGGGAGAGGGGTCGGGGTGAGGGGGCAGCAACTTGCTCCGTGCCGATTGCAACAGGGCCGGACCCAATCACAAACTTCGTCCTTGTACGAGCAGACGCCGGCCCCAGCCGCTGCCCCTCACCGACCGCGTGACTCTTGGCTCGCAAAAGCTCGCCTGCGAGACGCGGCCTCCTCTCCCCGCGAAGAGGCGGGGAGAGGTAGATCCGCCAACGGATCAACGCGCTCCCTTGTTCGGTCCTTCGCGGCAAGAGCACACTTGGCAGATCGCTCAGATGCGCTAAAAGCGTTGCTTCTGTAAACAACGTCAAGTCCTTGATGGAACCCCTGTCCCGCCCCATCTCCTCCATCCGCACGCACTACGACGCCGTGGTCGTCGGGTCGGGCTATGGCGGGGGTGTGGCGGCGTCGCGACTGGCGCGGGCGGGCAAACGGGTCTGCGTTCTGGAGCGCGGTCGCGAATACCGCACGGGGCAATTCCCAAGCAAGCTCAGCGACTTGCGTAACGAGCTGATGCTGTCGGGCGGAGCGGGCAAGCCGGGTCTCTACGATCTGCGCACCGGCGAGCATATGCATGTGCTGGTGGGCTGCGGCCTGGGCGGCGGATCGCTGGTGAACGCCGGCGTGGCGCTGCGGCCCGATCCGCGCGTGTTCGCCGATGAAGCCTGGCCCACGGAGATTTCGCACGGGCTCGATCTGGTCGATGTGGGATACGCGCGCGCCGAAAGCTGGTTGCGGCCAGCGGTCGATCCGAAGGCGCGCGATATGACAAAGTTCGACGCGCTTGACCGGGCGAGCGGCGCCCTGCGCAAAGCGCCCGATCCCGCACGCGTCCTTGTCAGCTTCGAAGCCAACATCAACCCCGCTGGGTTCGAGCAGCCAGCCTGCACGCGGTGCGGCGATTGTTGCGGCGGCTGCAATGTCGGCGCCAAAAACACCGTGGCGCTGACGTATCTTCCCGACGCCGTCAATCATGGCGCGGAGATCTTCACCGAGGTACGCGTGGAGCGTGTGGAGCGCCAAGACGCGGCCGGATGGAGACTGTTTTGGCGTCCCGCAGGCGACGCCAAGGCGGCGCCCTTTGAAATCACGGCGGATATCATCGTGCTGGCTGCGGGATCGCTGGGCTCGACCGAGATCCTTCTGCGGTCGCGCGAAAATGGCCTTCCGCTGTCGGATCGTCTTGGGGCTGGATTTTCCGCCAACGGCGACATTATCGCGTTCGGCTACAATGCCAAGGAGCGCGTCAACGCGGTTGGCGCCGGTCATCCGCCGCGCTCAGGCGTCCCACCCGTCGGGGCGAGCGTCAGTGGGCAGATCATCATCGACGATCCGGACCATCTCTCGAAAAGCATGATCATACAGGAGGGCGTGCTGCCTTCGGCGCTGGGGCCTCTGCTGCCGGTGTTCTTCGTGCCCGGCGGGCGGCTGCTCGGGGCGGCGCATGCGCTGATAAAGGGCGTGTACGATGGACCGCTGGCGCGTACGCACACGTTTTTCGTGGTCTCGCACGACGACGCGCGTGGGAAGATTGTGCTGAAGGATGGCCGCGCTGCGATCCACTGGCCCGAGGTCATGCAGCAGCCGGTCTACGCCCGCGTCGATGCCGCGCTGGATGCTCTGTGTAAAGCTAATGGCGCTGCCTACGTCAAGAACCCACTTTCCGAAACACTCATGGGCAAGAGGCCGGCGACCGCGCATCCGCTGGGCGGCTGCGGGATGGGCGCAGATGCAACCCGCGGCACGGTCGATCACAAGGGGCGGGTGTTCGTGGGCGGGGGCGACGATCAGCAGGTTTATCAGGGACTATACGTAACGGACGGATCGATCATTCCGCGCTCATTGGGGTGCAATCCTCTGTTCACCATAACCGCGCTCGCCGAGCGGGCCATGCAACTCATGGCGGAGGACTATCAATGGCGATGACGGTGCGCTGTTGGGCCATACTGGGCAACTCAGGACGATAACAGGACGATAACAGGACCATAGGCGACGGTGGCAGGACCATGGACGGCATTTTGGACGACCTCATTACCCTGCGGGATTACCTGAGATTAGCGGTTTCCCGCTTTACTGAAGCCAAACTTGTGTTTGAACAAGGCACCAACAATGCGCTCGATGAAGCGGCTTTCCTGTTGCTCTGGGGGCTTAACCTTCCGATCGATCAACTCGACCCATTCCTCGATGCGCGGTTAACAAGAGATGAACGCAGGAAGCTTCTTGGGATTATCGACAAGCGCATAACGTCCCGCAAACCCGCTGCCTACATTACGGGCCAGGCCTGGATCAAGAACCGCAGCTTTATCATCGATGAGCGGGCGATTATTCCGCGCTCTTATATCGGTGAACTGCTGGCGGGAGGCGATACATCGATGCTCGAATCCGGCCCCATCCGCACGGTTCTCGACCTCTGCACCGGCTGCGCCTGTCTCGCCATTCTGGCTGCCCTGGCCTTCCCCGAGGCTCAGGTCGACGCCACCGACCTTTCGGGCGATGCGCTCGAAGTGGCCAAGCTGAACGTCGCAGATTATGAGATCGCGGACCAGGTTCACCTCTACAAGGGCGACCTTTTTGCACCCCTCAAGGGCAAGTGCTACGACCTCATCATCTGCAATCCGCCCTATGTTCGCGACGCCTCGGTCGCGCGGTACTCGCCCGAACATGCCAGCGAGCCACTTATCGCCCATGCCGGCGGGCCGGACGGATTGATCCTGGTGCGTCGTATTATGGCCGAGGCGCCGCAATATCTGGAGCCGGCGGGACGCCTGCTGGTGGAAGTCGGCTACGGCCAAGCCAAGCTCTCGGCCGACCGGCCAGACTTGCCTTTCCTGTGGCTGGAAACCGAGGACAGCCAGGGCGATATGTTCCTCCTCACGCGCGAGGATCTGGTTGCGGCCGATACGCCGAAAGCCGCATCCAAGCGCCGCAAATAAAGATCGGCCGCCCGATCAGGAGCGGCCGAAGTTTTTGCGAGCGAGAGAGCAGGCATAAAAGTTCGGGTTCAGGCTAGCAGCCCGAGGTCCGCCAGGATCAAGGCGTGATGGTCTGCGCCGACATCAGCGATGTTGATGCCCTCCAGCATCACCATATTGCTCCAGACGTGGTTGATCAGGCCCTCGACCATGACCGCGTGACCACTAACGCCGGACGCGTCAACCACCTTGATGGCATCGCTGTAAGCCGCATGGCCCTTGAGGAAGTCCGACAGGTCCAGTTTATCCGTGCCCGCCGTGAAGTCCTTGATGTCGTCGACCGCTCCGGCCTTCACGTCCTTCTTCAGGATCGCAAAGGTATCAGCACCGCCGCCGCCGCTCATGGTGTCAGAGCCGAGGCCGCCGCGCATCCAGTCGGTGCCGCCGCCGCCCGTAAAGGCGTTAGCGACGTTGCTGCCGGTGAAGGTTGCGCCGGCATTATTGGAGATCAGGCCTTCGATGCTGAGCACCGTGGCCGGGGAGGCGGTGTGACCGAACATGATGATGCCATCATGCTTGGAAAGGTCGACCGTGACCTTGCCGACGATGCCGCCGAAATCGACGGAGTCGAAGCCCGAGCCGCCCGAATAGGTGTCGGTGCCGGTGCGAGCCACCAGCAGGTCGTCGCCGCCGCCAGCGCTCAGCTTGTCGCCGCCCGAGCTGCCGTTGAGCGTGTCGTTGCCCGCACCACCATTGATGGTATCGTTGCCGCTGTTGCCAACCAACTTGTCGGCGCCGGTATTGCCTTCGATGTAGTCGTCGCCCTTGCCGCCGGTGACCACGTCGTCGCCCTTGCCACCGTCGATGACGTCGTTACCGTCGCCACCCTGGACATTGTCAGCGCCGTTGCCGCCCGAGAGCGCGTCGTTGCCGCTGTCGCCAAGGACAAGATCGTTGCCGCTGCCGGACGCGATGCTGTCGTCGCCTTTGCCGCCGTGCAACTCGTCGGCCAACATGCCGCCGGTGATTGCGTCGTTGCCCTCCTGGCCCCAGATCTGGTTCTGGCCCTTCAGGTCGCCGCTAATCGTTTCGGCAGTGTTAGTGCCATGAATAGTCCGCACGTGAAACTCTCCTGTTGCGGGGCGTTAGTCAGTTAACGAGCCGAGTGTCGGTTAATGGTCTGGCTCGCGTCGAAGGCTGAGATTATCTTCCGACAAGGCGGCTCCGCCCTCTTGTTGAAGGAGTATTAGCGCCAATGTTTTGCGGGTGTGTTTCATTGCGGTGGAAAATAAGTTGATAATTTTAAATAAACGCTGTACGCGGGCTTTTTCGCGTTAACGAATGGGGCCGGCGTTAATGCTTGGTGCTGCAACCGTTAACGGACAGTTACTGTCACCCGGTCGACCCGTCCGGTTGCGTCCACAACCGAAATCTTGGCGAACCCCTTGCCATGCGGCTTAACCCTGGCCTCGCGGCTGAAGGTTTCTGATGCAACCGGCTCGTCGTCCACCATCCAGGTGAGGGGCAGGACGCCGCCTTCCGCCTTGGCGATCAGCGGCCGGGCGGAGCCGTCGGCGGCCTGATCGAGCGCGATTTCGGTGTTGTCGGGCGGGAAAGAGATGGCGAGTTCAGGCTCGGAAAAAGGCTTGTTTCCGGCCTTTTCCAACCGATCCGGCAGAAAGACCTTGAGCGGCGGTGGTAGATCAATCCCGACCTCCGCACCCTCTGGAGCTGGCGGCAAAGGCACGCGGCGGCCGGGCAAGCGGGCGAAGGCGTCGAACAGGATTGGCGCTGCGGACCCCACGCCGGTGATGCCCGGTTCGGGCACCCCATCGGGCCGGCCGACCCAAACGGCGATGGTGGTTTTGCCGTCAAAACCGGCCGCCCAGGCGTCCCGGTAACCATAGGACGTCCCGGTCTTATACGCGATATCCCCACCCTTGGCGTTGCGCGGCGGCGCCGTCCCGCGCAGAATCGACTGGATGTACCAGTCCGCGACCGGGGTCAGCAGCTGCCCTGTCGTGTCGTGCATGGTCTTGTTATTGTCGCCCATGGTCTTGTTATCGTCGCCTTGCGCCCGGTGGCGTAGCGCCTTGGCCGCGCCGCCACGTGCAATGTCCGCATACAACTCGGTGAGGTCGCGCAGCGTCAGCCCGACACCTCCCAAACCGACCGCCAGCGACGGTCCGGCATCGAGCGGCAGCTCATAGTGAATACCGGCCTCCTTCAGCCGCGCCATCATGCGCGTCGGCCCGACCGCGGCCAGCACCTTCACCGCCGGCACGTTCAGCGATTGCCGCAAGGCCTCGCGCACCGTGACGGTACCGTGAAACGAATCGTCGAAGTTCTTGGGGGCGTAGCGCCCGAAGCGGGTCGGCTTGTCGTCGATCAGCGTATCGGGATGGGCGATGCCCGCCTCGAACGCCAATCCGTACACCAACGGCTTCAGCGTCGACCCCGGCGAGCGGACGGCGCTGGCCATGTCGATCGGGCCGAAGCGCTTCCTGTCGAGATAGTCCGGTGACCCCACATAGGCCAGCACGTCGCCGCTCGCGTTGTCGGCGACCATGATCGCGAGCGACAGACGCGGTCCCAGGCTTTGGGCCGACGACCGCGCGAGGTCTTCCAGGTTGGCCTGCAAAGTGCGATCGAGCGTCAGGCGATGGACGATCGTGCCCGGAAAGGCAGCCACCTCCTCTTCGCTCAAGTGAGGCGCATACTGCGGAAAAGGCTTTCGCGCGGCCGGTATCGGCTCGGCGTTGGCGTGCGTCTGTTCGGCCACATCGATGAGCCCGGCCTCGACCGCCAGGGCCAGAACGCGCGAGCGCGCACGGCGGGCGGCATCGGCATGCAGGTCCGGCCGGCGTCCCTCGGGCGATTGCGGCAACGCCACCAGCAGGGCCGCCTCACCAACTGACAGCCGCAGCGGTTCCTTGCCGAAATAGGCCAGCGAGCCTGCGCGCACGCCCTCGAGATTGCCGCCGAAGGGGGCGAGCTTCAGATAGAGCCGCAGGATCTCCGATTTCGTCAGCTTGCGCTCTATCTCAACGGCGCGGACGATCTGGCGCAACTTGCCGAGCCCGGTGCGTTCGTGCTTGCCGTCAAGCAGCCGCGCCACCTGCATGGTGAGCGTCGAGGCGCCCGAGCGGATGTGACCTGACGTTAGGAACTGGAACGGCGGCCGCAACAGCGCCGGGATATCGACGCCGTGATGCGTGTAGAAACGCTTATCCTCATAGGCGAACAGCATGGCGAGATAGCGCGGATCGACGGTGGTTTCATCGACCGGCAGTCGCCAGCGGCCATCCTTGGTGGTGAACGGGCGCAGCAGCTTGCCATCGCGGTCGAGCACGACGACCGAGCCCTCGGTGGCGGCCTCGAGCGGGGGCGGGCCGAGCTGATAGATGAAGAGAGCAGGGAGGATGACGGCGAGAGCGGAGAGGACAGCGAAGGCAAGCACTATCGGCCTGCGGAGCCGCGTCAACCACACCAATTTGTCTGTCAACGTCATTCGCAGAATCTGACCCTGGTGGAGGAACGAGCCCCCTCTCCCTGTTCTTACGGGGAGAGGGTTGGGGTGAGGGGCGGCTTCTAGCTCTGTCCTTGTGTCGACAAAGCCGGAGCCAGTTGCTGCCCCTCACCGATCGCGTGGCTCTTGGCGCCGAAGAGGGCGGCTGCCCGACGCGGTCTCCTCTCCCCGTAAATACGGGGAGAGGTAAGATTTTGCCCGGCCTATGCTCCGTCCCCGGAGGGACGAGCCCCCTCTCCCTGTTCTTACGGGGAGAGGGTTGGGGTGAGGGGCGGCTTCTAGCTCTGTCCTCGTGTCGACAAAGCCGGAGCCAGTTGCTGCCCCTCACCGTGGCTGCGCGACGCGATCTCCGCTCCCCGTAAATACCGCGAGAGGTAGTGCCGGCACCTTACTTCTGTGCCTCCACGACCAACTTCGCCGCGTCGGTCCGGGCGAAGCGGGCCGGGGCGTACATGTCCTCGATGGTAGCGGCCGGCAGCAGGTAGGTTCCCGGCGTTACGGCGCGCACGACGTAGGCGAGGGTGGCGGAGTTGTCCGGGGGTGGCACTCCATCCGCAGGCAGATTATCGCCACCGTCGCTTTCGATCGTGGTGCTTTCGGCATTATCGCCGTCGTGCGCCGCTCCGCCTTGGTTGCTTTTCGAGGCCAGATCCAGTGCGGCCACGAACTTGTCGTCGCGGAACTCGACGTGTTCGGCCCACCCGAGGCCCTTCAGCCACGGGAAGTTGGCCGTGTTGGCGCTATCGAGCATGTGTGGGTTTTCGACTTCAAACCCTGCGGGCAGGCGATCGGCGAGCAGCACGCGTCCGAGCCGTCCGTCGGTTGGCGTAACCTTCAACACAACGACCAGACGCTCATTCTGGCCGACGCTCAAGGCGCCGGTTTGGAGACTGCGCGGCTTGCCATCCAGGCTGTAGTAGGTTCGCTCCAGCTTAAACCCCTTGGCTATCGCCGGCTCCGGCGTCAGCGATTCGCCCGCCACCGTCACCACCGCCTGCACCTCGCCATCGCTGGCGTTGCTCACAGTGAGCGCGCCCTTGGCGAGATCGTCCGCAGACAGCGAGCGCATCAGCCCGCCAGTCTGCGCCGATCCGTTTACGGTGAGGGCAAGCGTCTTGCCCTGTTCGATCAGCCCACGCGCCGCCAGCAGCATCCAGGCCTGTTCCTGCGTCGAGGAATAGGCCTGGCCGAGGCGTGACTTGTTCACCAGCTGGGCAAGTCGTGCGACAGATTGTTGGCGTACGTTGGTTTCCGATATCAGCGTCAGCGTGGCCGCACCGTCGCGCAACTGCGAGCCGTAGTCGGGCCGGCCGTCGAGCGGATCTTCGGCGTGGTCGAGGCTGGCGATGGCGGCGTCGAACGCCTTGCCGGCCCGTTCGTTGTCGCCATAGAGCGCAAGGGCTGCGGCGATCTGAGCCTTGGCCATCGGGTTGGCGAAGCGGTCGAGCCGCGTGTCGGCGTAGTAGCGCAAGTCGCCGATCGGGGCGCGGCCGTTGCGGGCGAGCACGTAAAGCGCGTAGGCGATGGATTCGCCGCCGTGCTCGAAGTCAGAGGCGTAGCTCACCGAGTTCTGCAGTTTGTCGAGCGCCTGCCCGAAGGCGAGCGCGGGCACGACGTAACCCTGCTCCTTGGCGCGGCCGAGGAAGTCGGTGACATAGGCCGAGAGCCACAGGTCGCCATTGCTCGGACCCCACAGGCCGAACGAGCCTGACGAATCCTGCATCTCAAGGACACGTTTGACCGAGTCCTCGATGCGCTTCTTGGCCTCGGGTTCGCCGATGATGCCGGCGGCGGCCGCGACCTGGTTGAGATAGAGCAGCGGCAGCGCGCGGCTGGTGGTCTGCTCGGCGCATCCGTAGGGGTAGCGGTCGAGCGCGGCCAGCAATCCGGGCACGTCCAATGCGGCGGCCGGGCCGACCGCCAGCGTGACCTTCGAGCGTTCCGGGATCAGATCCTTCAGCACATCCGCGCTGACGGTAATCTTTCCGGTCTTGGCGGCGAGCGTCTGCACCGTGGTGCGTTTGACGTCGCCCGCCGGGGCGTGGACTTCCAAGCCGAAATTGCGGCGTACCGCGATGTTGCCGGGGCCGGTGAGCGTGACGGCATAGGAGATTTTGCCGACATGCTTGGTGGCGAGGTCGACGACCTGCAACTTGCGCTCGCCGGCGCCAAGGGCCAAATCCTGGTCCAGCGACATGGCCTTCTTGGCGCCGTCGCTCTCCTCAACCGCGACGTGGTACGTGCCCGCCGCGCCTTCGACATTGTGCAGATCGAAGACCAGCTGGCTCTTGTCGCCAAGCGTCAGGAAGCGCGGGCCGGACACCAGCATCGCGACCGGATCGCGCACGATCAGCTCCTTGTCCGCCTGGCCGAGCTTGGTCTTGGTCCAGGCCACGGCCATGACGCGCAGTGCGCCGTTGAAGTCGGGAACGTCGAAGCTGGCCTCGGCCATGCCATCGGCGCCGACTTTGAGGATGCCCGAATAGAGCGCGACCGGGGCAACCGTCGGCAGGCTGACGGCGGTATCGAGCCCGCCGCCATCACCGCCGGTGCGGGCCGAGCCGCGCTCGGCGTGCATGCCGTCGATCAATCGTCCGTACAGGTCTCGAACCTCCACGCCGAGCCGGCGCTGGCCGTAGAACCAGCGTTCCGGCGAGGGCGATTTGTAGGCGGTGAGATTGAGGATGCCGACATCGACGGCAGCCAGCACCACGCGGGCCTCCTCACCAGCGGCGAGGCCGGAGAGTTTGACCGGGATCTTGAGACTGCCGCCGGACGGTGACTTATCGGGCAGCTGCAGGCTGACGCCGAGCGTGCGCGACGCCGAATCCACCGGCACCCAGTGCACGCCGATGGAGCGGGACGGCATGCGCTTGGCCTCGATGTCCATCGGACGGTAGAGCATCGCGGCCACGTACGCGCCCGGCGCCATGGCGTCGCTCACGGGGAGTTCGAGCGAGGTACCGGCCTTCGGCACGTCGATCTGCTGCATGCTGATCAAACCGTCGCGCAGGATGGCGACGATGGCCTTGCCCTCGCCCTCGGGGGCCATGGTGAGTTTGAGTTTGTCGCCAACCTGGTAGCTGGCCTTGTCGACGCCGATCTGCAGCACTTCGGGGCTGTCGGCCTTTTCAGCGCCATACCAGCCGGCATAGAAGGTGTAGCTGCTGGCCGGGCCGCCGGCTTCGGCCGAGGCGACCTGCAGGACGTACTCGCCCCATTGCACGGGCACGGAGAGTTTTGCCGCGCTGGTCGCGTCGGTATCGACCGTACCGTCCAGCACCTTGTTGGTGTAGACCACCGGATCGTACGACCACGACCCGTTGCGCCCGTACCACTGGTAGCTGCGCTCGACCTTCTTCAATTGCCAAGCTAGGCCCTTCACCGCCACCGGCTTGCCGGCTGCATCAAGCTGCACCACCTGGAAGTTGGCGACGCCGCCACGCTCCAGCACCTTGTCCGCTTCCAGCTTGATGCCGATGACGGGCGCGCCGGGCATCACCGGCAGGCTGACGGAGCGTTCGATGGTGCGCCCGCTGGGTTCGCGCAGGCGCAGCGAGATCTTGGCCTCCAAGAGATGCGACGTGCGCGGCAGTTGCGGCAGCGCAATCATCACATCGGCGTGGCCCTTGTCGTCGGTCTTGCCGAGCGCGTTCAGCGTGGCGCGGACGGGATTGACCTTCTCGTCGTCCATGCCGAAGCGGTAACCGGCAAAGCCTTCAAGACCCTTGGCGGACGGCGTCACGACCACATCGGCCTCGATACCGAGATTGGCCGCGGGCGGTCCATAGAGATAATGTCCGTCGAGCTTGATGGTGCCGTCCTTGCCCGGCTCGAAGGCGGCGGCTGCGGGGCTAAGCGTCATATCGAGGCGCTCGGGCACATAGTCCTCGACCAGGAACGAGGTCGTGCCGATCGGCGCGGCCTTGGGGTCGGCATAGACATTGGCGTGCCAGGTGCCGGTTTGCGCTGTCGGCGGCAGGCCGAGCGTGAACGAGCGGCCGCCAAGGCCATCGTCCTTCAGCACCAGGCTCTGTTGCTCGACGCCGTCCGGACGTTCGATCTTGAGCGTGAGCGGAAGCGTTTCGGTGGCGTTGGCCTTGCGGTCGCGCAACAGCCCGGTCAGGTGGACCTGTTCGCCGGGGCGGTAGACGCCGCGCTCGGCAAAGATGTAGGCGTCCAGGGCGCCCGGCGCGTCCCGTCCCGCCACGCCGCGATCGGAAAGATCGAACGCGCTGCCGTTCATATCGAGGAACGCGTAGTCGTGCTCGGCGGTCTCGGCGATCAGGATGGCCGGCGCCAATCCACCTTCGCCGCGCGTTACGCCGGCTTCGAAATGCACATAGCCGCTGGCATCGGTCTTGCCCGTCCCCAACACGTCATTGTTGCGGGCCACCAGCTTCACGGCCACCTCGGCAGTGGGCTTGGCGGTCGCCAGCGAGCGCACGAAGGCATGCACGCCGTCCTCGCCCTTCAGTGCGGCGAGCCCGAGGTCCGACACGATGAACCATTGAGTGGCGCGCGACTGATAGGACTCGGACTTGGCACCGACAGCCAGCGCCGACATGACGTACACGCCGGCTCCCAGGTTCGGCAGCATCTCGCTGACCGGAAAGGCGGTGGTGACTTCCTGGTTCAGGTCCTGCTTAACAGCGAGGTCGCCATGCCAGATCGGCTCGCCGGTCTTGTCCTTGATGTCATTGAGCTGGCTTTCCGACAGCTGCGCCGCGATATCGCCATCGACGATGGTGCGGGCCAGGTTGCGGTCGCCGATCTTGTAGACCTCGATGCCGACACTGGTGGTGTTGACGCTGATCACCGGGATGCCCTGCTGGCCCTTGTTGGGCAGCACGTAGCTCTTGCCGGCAAAGCGCGCGGACGGGGAGCGGTCGCGCACATAAATAGCGAGCGGTACGGTCTTGCCGAGATCCTCGCCGACTGACGACGGCAGTCCCGCGCGCAACTGCACCTCGTAGCGCTGGCCGTGCTGCAGGCCTTCGGCGCACAGCTGATAGTCCTCGCGGGTGACTGCGGCGGGATCGGCACCGTTGATGGAGATGAATTTCGAGTAGTCTAGCTGGCCGAGCACCAGGGGATCGGAGAACTGGATGCACAGGCGCGGCGTAATGGCGTCGCTGTCCACGGAGTAGTCGGTGATGCGGAAACCCTGTTCGGATTTCAGCTTGTCGTAGGCCTCGTGGATCGGTTTCACATCGGCGAGCGTCAGGCTGGCCTTGTAGGCGCCGAGCGCCGGCCGCCACAGTTCGCGGCGTTTCAGGGCCTCGGCCAGCAGAGCGAGTGCGTCTGCCTTAGCGGCGTCCGATTGTAACAGCGTAAATGCTGTGTAAGCCGCCCCGGAGGCGTATTCATTGAACGACGTGCGCTCCTGGTCGTTGACCGGCTCGGTTGCCTCCAGGGCCTTGCTCAACGCCAGCCAGCTTTTGGCATCTTGCGGCTCCAACGCGAGCACGGCGCCGAAATCGGCAACGGCCGCCCGATTGTCGCCGGCCTTCGCCATCTGGTCGCCAGCCTTGCGCCACAGCGGCGCCGTCTTGCCCTGCGGCGACCAGAGTTTCTTCAGTGCCCCTTGCAGCCGCGTCGCATCGGCAGCGACATCGGGGTGGTAATAGGGTTTTTCGGCCGGAAGGGCTGGAGAGGCGAGGGCGAGGAGGGCAGCGACGCAGAGGCTTTGGAGGCTACGATGGGGGGCAATGCGGATCATGGTCATCCCGTGGCGCAAGGTTGGTTGCGAGGGGGTGCTGACCGGATCGCTGGGAGGCCGGATTCGATTGGAGAGCGCGATCGCCGGCAGCCCCGGCAATACGCGATATTGCTCATACAGAGTTGGCCAAACAAGGGCAGGATTGTTTCAGCGTGCGGTTTTAGTCCGCGCCGGCGCCAAAAGGCTGGTTCACGATCAGCTGCTTGCAGTCGTCCTCGGCCTTGCGGACCTCCTCTGTGGAGGTCGCCGTTTGCAGATAGAGGCGCCGGCTGCAGGCCAGAACGGCGCTTTCGGCCGGACCGGCCTTCGCCGCAACCGGGGCCGAGCCGGTGATATCTGGGTCAGTGGCACGCGCGCGTCGCTGAACGCGTGTCTTGTGCCGATGGGCCGGGTGCATCTGAAGTTTTGGCGCCGGAGCGAATGTCGTCATCCAGCCGAGCGCCAACTGCGACGGGATCTTGCCGCAGCCCGCCACGGCCAGCCCCGCCGCCAGCGTCAACGCCAATCCAAAACGTTGCGCCCTGATCATGTTCCGTCCCCGCTTAATTCGCCGGGGACAGAGTATGCGATTCGTGGGGACCGCCCCGCACACCGCAGTGGATAACTCAAACCAGCCGGCTTTGCTCCACCGCCGCCGCGATGAACGAGCGGAACAGCGGATGCGGATCGAACGGCCGGCTCTTCAGTTCGGGGTGATACTGTACGCCGACGAACCAGGGATGTTTCGGCATCTCCACGATTTCCGGCAACAGCCCATCCGGCGACACGCCCGAAAACCGCAAGCCCGCAGCCTCCAGCCTGGCGCGATAGTCCATGTTCACTTCGTAGCGGTGCCGGTGCCGCTCGGAAATGCGCGTGCCGCCATAAATCTGCGCCACGCGGCTGCCTGGAGCGAGCACCGCGTCGTAGGCGCCGAGCCGCATGGTGCCGCCGAGATCGCCCGCGTTGGTGCGCTGTTCCAGTTCGTTCCCCTTCAGCCATTCGGTCATGAGGCCGACCACCGGCTCCTTGGCCGGACCGAATTCGCTCGAACTGGCGCCTGCGATGCCAGCGCAATTTCGCGCCGCCTCGATCACCGCCATTTGCATGCCGAAACAGATGCCGAAGTACGGGACGTTCCGTGTGCGCGCAAATCCCGCCGCGCGGATCTTGCCTTCCGTCCCGCGCTCGCCGAACCCGCCTGGCACCAGGATGCCGTCGACCTGCTCCAGGAAGGGCGCCGCGTCCTCGCGCTCAAAAACCTCGCTATCGATCCACTCCAAATTCACCTTCACATTGTTGGCGATGCCGCCGTGCGCCAGCGCCTCGGACAATGATTTGTAGGCATCCTTAAGGCCGGTGTATTTCCCGACAATGGCGATAGTGACTTCGCCTTCGGGGCTGTTGACGGCCTTGGAGATGCGGTTCCAGCGCGAGAGATCCGGGGGCGGAGCATTGGTGATCCCGAAGGCCTTTAGCACTTGCGCGTCCAGCCCCTCGCGGTGATAAGCGATCGGCACATCATAGATGCTCGCCACATCCAAGGCCTGGATGACCGCCTCGGGACGGACATTGCAGAACAGCGCGATTTTCTTGCGCTCCGAAGCCGGCACTTCGCGGTCACAGCGGCACATCAGGATGTGGGGCTGAATGCCGATCGAGCGCAGTTCCTTCACCGAATGCTGCGTCGGCTTGGTCTTGAGCTCGCCCGCGCTTGGAATGTACGGAATCAAAGTGAGGTGTATAAAGACCGATTCTCCACGCGGGAGTTCCTGCCCGATCTGGCGGATGGCCTCGAAAAACGGCAGCCCCTCGATATCGCCGACCGTGCCGCCGATCTCAACCAGCACGAAGTCCACGCCCTCGTTACCTTCCAGCACAAAGGCTTTGATCGCGTCGGTCACATGCGGGATCACCTGCACCGTGCCGCCGAGGAAATCGCCACGCCGCTCCTTGGCGATGATCTCCTGATAAATACGGCCCGTGGTGATGTTGTCTTTTTTCGACGCCGAAACGCCCGTGAATCGCTCGTAATGCCCGAGATCGAGATCGGTCTCAGCCCCGTCGTCGGTGACAAACACCTCGCCGTGCTGGGTGGGGCTCATGGTGCCAGGATCGACGTTCAGATAGGGATCGAGTTTTCGCAACCGCACACGAAAACCACGGGCCTGGAGGAGAGCTCCGAGGGCCGCCGATGCCAATCCTTTGCCGAGCGAGGAAACCACGCCGCCGGTGATGAAAACATACCGCGCCATGGGAGATAAGTCATAGACGAGGAACGCGGCGATTCGAAGGGGCATTTTGCAGGGGGTGTGGATGGCGGGGTGTGGGGTGGGGTCGCAGGGGGCGAAAGGCGTCTGGCGCGCAGCGGCTTTTTGGCGCGCCAGGATGCGCGTCGCGTGCTGGTGGAACCCGGCCTCTCGGCGACCGCCCGCAGACAAGGGTGGAAAAGAGTTTGACGGGCGCCCGCTGCCGGAGGGTTGGTCATGTGGTGCAAGGCCTGGGCTCCGCCGGGCCGCGCGTCCGCTCGGTCTAATTACTCCGCCGCCGCAGCAATTGGACGCACCGCTAGTCCGTCCTTCACCAGCGTGGTCGCCGCGACAAAATCCGGCTTGCCCGAACCAAGCAGCGGAATTTTCTCCACCAGCATAATCTCAGCGGGTACTGAGAGTTCGCTCATGCCCTTGGCCTTGGCCGCGCGCAAAAACTGTTCGCGCATGGCCGAGCGATCCGTACTCACCAGGATCAGTCGCTCGCCCTTGCGGGCGTCGGGAACCGCAACGACCACGGGCACAACCTGCGGCCAGACTTCGGCGGCGAGCGCTTCCACGGCGGCCAGCGAGACCATCTCGCCGCCGATCTTGGCAAAGCGCTTGGCGCGGCCCTTGATGGCGATGAAGCCGTCCTTGTCCACCGTGACGATGTCACCGGTATCATGCCAACCATCCGTTGGCGGCTCGATGACGCCGGGCATGTCGTACTTCATGTAGCCCAGCATGACGTTGGGTCCGCGCACAAAGAGACGTCCTCCCTCCGAGATGCCCGGGACCGGATCGAGTCGCATTTCCATCAGCGGGCTGAGGCGCCCGACCGAACCAGTGCGGTTGGCGACTCGACCGGCGTGTTGATGGCCAGGACCGGGGCCGTTTCGGTCACGCCATAGCCTTCCAGAATGCGCTGGCCAAAGCGTTCCATATAGACGTCGCGCGTGCTTTGTTTGACGGCCTCGGCGCCGGCGATGATCATCCGTACCGAGCGGAAATCATAGGGATGCGCGGAACGGGCGTAGCCCTTGAGGAACGTGTCGGTCGAGAACACGATGGTGGCGTTGGTCTGGTAGATCAGTTCCGGGACAATGCGGTAGTGCAGCGGCGAGGGATAAAGGTAGACCGGCGTGCCGGACGAGAGCGGCATGATGAGGCCGCCGGTGAGGCCGAATGAGTGGAACACCGGCAGCGCGTTGA